>JAGALD010000066.1 GCA_017625395.1 Bacilli bacterium
CAATAAACACTGTTAACAGTATCTAAAAAATTATCATAATTAGTATTAAACCATTTAACAGCAAACTGATTATTAAAAAAAGTATATTGTCTTTTAGCATATCTTCTAGAATTTCTTTTAATAAGCTCTATTGCCTCATCTAATAATATATCATTAGAAAAATATTGATATAGCTCTTTATAACCTATTCCAGTCATTATAGCTTTAGAATAAATACCTTTATCATAATAACTTTTAACTTCATCAATAAGACCACAAGAAATCATCTTATCAACACGATTATTTATTATATTATATAACTTATCCCTTTCAGTTGTTAACCCTATCATACAAAAATCATAAATAGGCAAAGACTCCTTTTGAATCTCATCATTATTATCTATCTTATTCAAAAATCTAACTAATCTTTTCCTATTATTAATATGAATCTTGCTATCTGGATCAATTTCCAATACCTTTTTTAATAATTCTTCATTAGACAAATCATCATATGAATTAAAACTTTGTTCTTCTTGTAAATTATAATCATAAAGAGCAGCTCTTATATATAACCCACTACCACCAACCATAATAACCTTTTTACCACGAGATAAAATATCATCAATTATCATCCTACAATCTTTTTGATAATCATATATAGTATATTGCTCTGAAACATCTTTTATATCAAACAAATGATGAACAATCCCCTCTTTTTCATCTTCGGTTATTTTTGCAGTTCCAATATTCAAACCTTTATAAATTTGCATTGAATCAGCATTAATAATTTCTGCATTAATCATCTTAGCAAGTTCAACACTAAGTTTAGTCTTACCAACGCCAGTAGGACCAACTATAACAATAATATCTTTCATCATTTCCACTTCCTATATGAAAGAAAATAAACTCTTTCATCACCTAAATTTTCCTCTGTTCTAAAAACAGGAATTCCCATAGCAATAAGTTTTCCATAAATATTTTGATAACTTCTTTTTCCTAAAGAAAACCTTCTCATATCACTAGTACACACTCCTACATTAAAAGCACCAGAAGAAAGTACATTACTAATATAAGAATCAACATTTTGAAAAATTCCATTACAAATAAAATTTTTTTTCACTTCCAAAATTAAATGAATTTTCAATAGCTTTTTGACTAGCAGTACTTAAAAAAATACTCTTAACATCATTATCTAAACATAAAGACATAGATTGAGAAATACAATCCGTTAATTCCACTATAGAGTCATCCCTTAAAATAAAACCACGATCACATAAATACTCAGAAAAAATTTTATTATCTGCGTAAAGACTACTAATTCTTTGATTATTTTTCATTGTATCATCTCCGCATTTGCTATTATAACAAATAATTAAATACAAAGAAAGAGTTATAAACACTAATTCATAACTCTTTTAAATAACTTTTCAAGCTCATATTTAGAATAAGTAATTATTGTAGGTCTACCATGAGGACAAGTAAATGGATTCTTGGTATTTCTAAGTCTTTCTAGCAAATCATCCATATCATCAAGAGTAATTCTATCATTAGCTTTAATACTAAGTTTACAAGCTAAAGTTATAGCAACTTTTTCAGTAAACTTATAACTATCAAAGCTCTCATTTAAAATAACAATATCTATTATTTTTCTAATTGACTCTTCAATAGCATAATCAGGTAACCAATAAGGATGACTCCTTACCAAGATAGTATTAATACCAAACTCTTCAATAACAAAGCCTAAATCAATTAAAATATTCATATTCTCTTTTAAAATGATAAAATCTTTATTCAATAATTCAATTTTTATTGGAATAAGCATATCAATAGAATTATTATCATGAGTCCCCATTTTTTCTAAATATTTCTCATAATTAATTCTCTCTGCTGCAGCATGTTGATCTATTATATACATCCCATCTTCATTCTCTGCAATAATATACGTAGCATGAACAACACCAACAGGATACATCTTTTTAATTCTATTCGAATCAACGCTTTCAACACTAGTAGAAGCAATTACTTCTTTATCATTATAAGTTTCATTATCTTCATTCACTTCAAAATTAAGAGTAAATTCCTCTATCTTAGGTTTAGAAACCTCAACAACAGAATCATAATTATAAAGAGGTATTTCCTCTGAAACAGACTCTTTAATCTCAGGTATTAAATTAATTGATTCCAATTTTTTCTTAATAGAACTATTTATTAAATCTTTTAAAACATCTATTTTTGAAAATTTAATATCCATTTTAGTAGGATGAATATTAACATCTATCAAAATAGGATCAACTTCAATATTTAATACCACAATAGGATATTTCCCCTCAGGTATATATGTATGATAACTATCAACAATTATCTTATTAATTTCTGTATTTCTAATAGCCCTACCATTTACTAATATATTAATATTATTTTTAGAACTCTTAGCACATTCTGGATATGAAACATAACCATTTATTTCATAATCATCATTACTAGCAGAAATTTCAATCATCTTTTTAGTAATATCCATACCATATATATTACCAATTACTTTAAGTAAATTACCCCTTCCATCAGTGTTCAATAATACTTTATCATTATTTGAAAGAACAAAACGAATATTAGGAAAAGATAATGCCATCTTATTAACATAATCAACTATATTAGCAAGTTCAGTATAAAGATTTTTTAAATATTTAAGTCTAACAGGAGTATTATAAAATAAATTTTTTACAGTAATTTTAGTTCCTTTTTTTAAGTCACTTGATTTAACTTCTTTAATAGTACCACCATCTATTAGAACTTCAGTACCAACTTCACCATTACAAGTTTTTAATATAACAGTACTAACAGCAGCAATAGAAGGAAGAGCTTCACCACGAAAACCCAAACTATTTATATAAAATAAATCTTCAAGAGTCTTTAATTTACTAGTAGCATGTCTAGAAAATGCTAAAACAGCATCTTCCTTATCCATACCTACACCATCATCTATAACAGTAATTTCTTTAACACCACTATCTAATAAATTAATTTTAATTTCAGAACTTTTTGCATCAATCGAATTTTCAACTAACTCTTTTACAACATTCATAGTCTTCTCAACTACTTCACCAGCTGCAATTTTATTAGCTAAATCTTCACTCATTACATGAATTTTACTCATACCAAAACCTTCCTAATAAGACTTAAATCTCATAATATTCTTTAGTCATTGGATCAACTTCATATTTATATTCTGTATTAGTTAATGTATTTTTTACAGTTACAACATATCTAGCTTTGTTATTAATTTCTACACTATATTCAAAATTATCACTATTAATGTTTTGCTTAACTAAATTAATAGCATCTTCCTTTGTTAAACCATAAGTATTAACAATCTCTTCTTCAGTTATAACAACATTTTCTACTTCTGTATTATCAACTGTATTACCATTTTCATTATTACTATTATCACCATTATTTAAAAGTAAGAAAACAATACACACAATAACTGCAACTAACAAAATAGCACCAAATGCAATTTCTTTCTTATGTTTTGAAATAATATCCATAATATTAACTTTCTTATTTTTACTCATATATAACACCTCACTAGAATAATTATACAATAATAAATTTTAAAAGTAAATTTAACTTTCAATCTTTTTCAAATACTCTTTAAGATTAACTGCTACTGTTTTACCTAAAACTTTTTCAAGTTCTTCTATAGATGCTTCTTTCATCTTTTTTAAAGAGCCAAACTTTCTAAGAAGTTCTTTTTTTCTAACCTCACCAATACCTTCAACCATATCCAAAACACTAGAAAGCATTCCCTTAGATTTAATATTTCTATGATAGCTTATAGCATATCTATGAACTTCATCCTGAATCTTTGTCAAAAATAAAAATAAATTACTCTTTGAATCAATATTAATCTCTTCTAAATTAGAATCTACTATTACATTAGTACGATGCTTATCGTCTTTTTTAAGTCCTATTACCCTAATATCAAGTTTTAATGAATCAATTATCTCTTTAGCAACAGATACTTGCATCTCTCCACCATCTACAATAATTAAATCGGGTCTTTCCAATTCATCCATTAAAACCCTATAATATCTTCTATAAATAACTTCTCTCATAGCAGTTAAATCATCTTTAACATCAATACTAATCTTAAACTTTCTAAACAAATCTTTATTAGGTAAAAAGTCATCAAAAACAACCATTCCACCAACATAAAAAGTACCAAATAAATGTGAATTATCAAAAGCTTCTATTCTATGAATTTTCTCCATATTTAAAGCACTTTCCAAATCTTTTATAGCATTAATTCTTTCATTATCATTTCTTTTTAATACCTCTTCCCTCTCAAGAAGAACAGTCTTAGCATTACTATTAGCAAGTTCTAATAATTTCTTAACATCACCTTTTTTAGGAACAGATACTTTAATATCAAAATAAGAAGATAATACTTCAGTATCAATTCCTTCATTAACAATAATTTCTTTAGGTAAAATATTACCTTTTTCATAATATTTAACTATATATTCAAGAAGTACTTCTTCAACATCATCAACAATAGTAAAAATATCAGAATGATGTCCAAAAAGAATTCCATCTCTTATAAAAAACACCTGCATCGATAAATAATTATTATTTTTGTAATATCCAAACAAATCAAAATTATAATTTTTATTCAAATCAATTGTCTGCTTAGTAAGAGTAATATTTATATCTTCAAGCATATTTTTAAGTTCAAGCGCTTTCTCAAAATTCAACTCATCACTAGCTTTTTTCATATCAGCTTCTATTTTTTTAGAAATAATATCTTTATTACCATTTAAAAAAGAAATTATTTCCATCTTCATATTAGAAAGCTTTTCTTTATCAATATTATCCTTTTTACAATATCCAAGGCATTCTCCAATATGATAATATAAACAAACATCTTTACCTAAATTATTACATTTTCTAAGCGGATATATTCTATTAATAACATCAACTGTTTTTCTAGCAGCGGTAACATTTGGATATGGTCCAAAAAAACGACTTTTATTTTTGTTTTTCTTTCTATTTAAATTTCTTACAACCTTCAAAGTAGGATAAACTTCATCAGTTAATTCAATATAAGGATATGACTTATCATCTTTAAGTAAAATATTATACTTTGGATCATATTTCTTTATAAGAGTAATTTCAAGTATTAAAGATTCAAGCTCACTATTAGTAACAATATATTCAAAATCTACTATATCATTAACAAGCATTAAAGTTTTACCAGTTACAGTACCAGTAAAATAACTTTTAAGTCTATTCTTTAAATTCTTTGCTTTACCAACATAAATAATTATTCCATCTTTATTTTTCATCTGATAACTTCCAGGAAGAGTTGGCACTAAAGAAAGCTTTTCTTTTATATGTTTTTTAATTTCTTCAGTCATAATATCACCACAAAAATTATATCAAATTTCAAAACAAAAACAAGCTTTTGCTTGTTTTACATTTACCTTCTACAAAAAATTCTATTTCCTTGTTCATTCTCAACCAACCTATGTGATAGTGTTAATTTCTTAATAGCATCTTTTGGATATCTATTTGTACTAGTTGGATCAAACGACCTATAAATCAATTCGGCAAGTTCCGTACCTGTAAGACCAGTTTGCTCAAGAAAGTCATCAAAAAGTCTACTAGATGGAGAAATTTTATCACTTGGTGATAACTCAGAATTCATAGTTTCGTTCATTTGCAAGAAAAAGTTTATGTCAGACATTATATTTTTACCAGTCGTATGATATACATATAACATCAAAAGCGATAGTTTGTCAAGATTGGCATTAAACAATCCATTCTTTCTATATTTATCATCAAAAAGCATATCATTATCATCCTGACATAACAACTGAGATATTGAAAAAGATTCTGCCCACTGTACTTGCATTCCATCATAATCAATAAACTTCACTTTTCCAGTTTTAGGATTATATAATACATTTCCTGTATTTCCTAAATCTGGAAGAATAATCCCCTCACGATTTAAAAGTCTAACTTCATCACACAATACTGAAAAAACTCTATCAAATAATTCAATATCTTTAATACCCGTTAAATGTGAATGTAAACTCTCATCGTTAACACGAGGAACTGAATAAGCTTTCACTTCATCATTAGAATCATAATATACATTCTTAGGAAGTACTAAAGAAGGAATATCATACATTCTTGATAACTTTATCTTTTTTCTAAGTTCAGATAAAAAATCATAATAATTTCTATACTGAGTCATACTACTAACATCTTCTATAGGTTTAACAACTTTTAAAATTTGACCATTATTCATGTCATATGTCTTCATTAAACCACTTCCATCAGTAATTAATGTAGAACCATCTAAAAAAGAATCTTTCCATACGTTTTCTTCTAATTTTCTCAC
>JAGALD010000007.1 GCA_017625395.1 Bacilli bacterium
AAAAGCTTCTTTTATTTCATTATCTACAATAACTGCTTGTTCAGATGCACAAATCATTCCGTTATCAAAAGATTTAGACATTATTAAATCAGTTACACTTCGATCTAAATTAGTACTTTTTTCAATGTAGCATGGAACATTTCCTGGTCCTACGCCTAATGCTGGTTTACCACAAGAATATGCTGCTTTAACCATGTTAGTTCCACCTGTTGCAAGTATTAAATTTACATCTTTATGTTTCATTAATGTAGTTGTTGCTTCTACTGAAGGCTTATCTATCCATAGAATAAAATCTTTTGGTGCTCCTGCTTTAATACCTGCTTCTCTTAGTATTTCTGCTGTTCTTACACTACAATTTTGTGCAGAAGGATGAAATCCAAAAACAATTACATTTCTTGTTTTTGCAGAAATTAATGATTTAAACATTACAGTAGATGTTGGATTAGTAACTGGTGTTACTCCTGCTATTATTCCTACTGGATCTGCTATTAATGCATAGTCATCTTCTTCATTTTTTTCTATTTCTCCAACAGTTTTTGCATATTTAATACTATGATATACATATTCACTTGCAAACATATTTTTGATTATTTTGTCTTCATAAATTCCACGTTTTGTCTCTTCGACTGCAAGACGTGCTAAGGGCATATGATTACTAAGTGCAGCCATTGCCATTTCTTTTATAATATTGTTAACTGTTTCTTGATCTAATTTCATGAACTCTTCACTTGCTACTTTTGCTCTTGCAACTAATTCATCAATCATTTTACCTGTTTCATTTTGATTATCATTCACAAGGAACCCCTCCCTATCATAAATATTATTATACAATATTTTATTATAAAAAAAAAGATAAAGCTTATTCTTTATCTTTAAAAACAAATAATTTACTAAATACATAATTTAATATGACAATTATTACTTGAACTAATATTTTTGATATTCTATCTGGTATGTTTAAAAAATCTACTAATATGTACATTGTTGCTACTTCTGCTAAAAGTGATAATAGTCTTGAAAAAATAAACTCAATAAATTCTTTTAAAATGTTTTTTTCTTTACTATGAAATACATACTTTCTATTTGTTATGTATGCAAATAATACTGCAAGTATCCATGATAATACTGTACATATAATATATTCTTTTATAAATATTCTAAATAGATAGTAACTGCAAATACTTACTACTGTGGTAAGTCCTCCAACCATTAGGTAATTTATTGCTTCTTTATAGTTTTTATTAAGACTATCATATTTATCTAACACAAATATAGATAATAAAATTAAACTTATCATTATTTACTCCTATTACTTATTACTTCTCGTGCAATATATATTGGTCTTTCTTTAACTTCAATATATGTTCTTGCAATATATTCTCCAATTATACCTAGAGAAAATAATTGTAGTCCACCAAGAAATAATATCAATGTAATAATCGTTGCATATCCTGGAATATCTATTCCAAAACATAATTTTTGTATTATAACTACTACTAAATAAACAATTGAGCAAAAAGATGAGAAAAGTCCAACGTAAGTTGCCATTTTTAATGGTGCTGTTGTGAAAGATATAATTCCATCTAGAGCATATTTAAATAATTTTTTAAATGACCATTTGGTAGTACCTGTTGCTCTATCTAATACTTGATATGGCATATACTTTGTATTAAATCCAACCCATGAGAATATTCCTTTAGAAAATCTATAATATTCTTTTACTGAAAGAATGGCATCAACCATATTTCTTCTTAATGTTCTAAAATCACTAGCGTTGGATGTAAACTTTGTATCTGATATTTTGTTTATTAGTTTGTAAAAAGATTTTTTAAAGAATGATAGTACTTTTCCTTCTCTTCTTTTGTCTTGATACATTGCAACACTATCATATTCTTCATTAGCATCTAAAAATTCAACCATTTCTAAAACATATTTTGGGTCTTGTTGCATATCTGCATCTATTAGTGAAACTAGCTCTCCAGTTGATTCTTTAAGCCCAGCATATATAGCAGCTTCTTTACCAAAGTTCTTTGAAAAGTCTACTACCTTTATATTTTGTTTACTTTTTTTTACTAATTTTCTTAAATTAATAATTGTTTTATCTTTACTACCATCATTGATAAATATTAATTCATAATCATATTTTACTTTTTTAAATGTTTCACTAATTTTATCGTGTATTAGCTCTACATTATCTTCCTCATTATAACAAGGAATAACAAATGACAACTTCATTTACTTCCACCCCACTACTTTGTTATTAGGTATTTAAAAATGTCTAATGACAATAAAATTGTATCATGTCTTAAGTATTCATTTTCTATTGTTACATAATTATTTGTAATAAGTTCTACATCTTTTAGATTTTCTTTATCTAATACTACTGGATCTTTTTGTTCAAGAGTTTCATATTTCTTACGCATTGCTTCACCAATTTTACCATTGTTTGCTACTACGATGTCAATTTTTCTTTTTCCTAAATATTGGTTTATTATTGAAACATGTTCGCTTACTGTCATTTCATCTGTTTCACCAGGTTGTGTCATCATATTACATGTATACATTATTGGTGTATCTATTTCTTCTAGTAAGTCTACTATTTCTTTACACAAAAGATTTGGAATAATACTAGTATAAATACTTCCCATACTTAAAATTATTAAGTCTGCTTTTTTTATTTCTTCTAGTACCGCATAGTTTACTACTGGTTTTTCTTTATAATAAACTTTCTTTATTGTTTTTTTAGATTCAGTAATATTATGCTCCCCTTCGATAACTGTTCCATCAGTCATCTTTGCAACAAGTGTAACATTATCTTCAGTTAAAGGAAGAATTTTTCCTTTCAGATTTAATATTTTACTTATTGCTTCAATACCATCTGACATATTACCTGTCATATTTCCCATAGCAGTAAGTAAAAGATTTCCTACTGCGTGACCATTTAAATCACTAGTTGTTTTAAATCTATAATTTAATAATTGTTCTACTAAAGGTTCTGTTTCAGACAAAGACACTAGAACTTTTCTAATATCTCCAACAGCTGGCATATTAAATTCTTTTCTAAGACGACCAGTACTCATTCCATCATCACAAACTGATACAACCGCTGTTATATCTACTTGGAACTCTTTAAGTCCTTTTAATAATGAGGACATACCAGTTCCTCCACCTAGAACTACAATTTTCTTTTTCATATAATCACCTATCTATTAAATAATATAACTACTAGAGTTTATTATACAACAACCTTAAGAAAACTTAAACAAAAAGAAAAGAAATAAATTAAATTATTTCTTAATTATTACTCATCAATTTTGTCTTCAAGATTTTCTTTTTTTCTTTGTTCATTATTTTCTTGTTGAAGACTTCTAAAATCAACTTTTCCAATCATTGTTTTAGGAAGTGAGTCTCTAAATTCATATTCGTAAGGTTGTGCATACTTTGGAAGATTTGTTTTACAAAGTTCTTTAAATTCTGCTATTAGTTTATCACTCTTTTTATATTCTTTTCTAAGAACTATATATGCTTTTGGAACTTCTACTTTATATGGGTGTGGTATTCCTACTACACTACATAAAAGTACTGCTTCATGACCTTCTAAAAGTGTTTCTATTTGATTTGGATAAACATTATATCCAGATGAGACTATTAGTCGTTTCATTCTACTGGTATATCTAATGAAACCATCTTTATCCATTACACCTACGTCACCTGAATGTAGCCAAACATTACCGTCATCATGAATATGTAGAGCTATATTTGTTTCTTTTTCGTTATTGTAGTAACCTAACATTACATTAGGACCACTTATACAAATTTCCCCTTCTTCTCCAATTGGAACTTCTTTATCATCACTATTAAATATTCCCATATAACAGCTTGGTAGAGGTATTCCGATAGATCTTTTATTATGAACATTTTTTAGTTCAAGAGATACTGCTGCAAGAGACTCACTCATTCCATATCCTTGAATTAGTCTTGTATTTGCACCATGTTCGTGTAAAAAGTTATCCATATCTTTTTCAAGACTTTGTTTTAGAGAATCTCCTCCACTAATTACATATTTCAAATAATGTAAATTTAATTTTTTCTTTCTTTCTTCAGGAATTTTTAAAAGTGCTTCAAATAATGTTGGTACTCCTATTACAAATTCCGGATTATATTTTGTAAGAAGTTTATCAAACTCGTTTGGTTTAAACTGTGGTACTAAGATACAATTTGCTCCTAGACATAATGGTACATAAACACAAACACCAAGCCCAAATCCATGAAATATCGGCATAATTGATAAGCACTTATCTCCTACTTCAAGTTCATCAAATCTAATATTGGCTTGAAGTGCTAGTGTTATAAAGTTACCATTAGATAAAACAATTGCTTTGGGTGTTCCAGTTGATCCACCACTATGAAGCATAACTGCAGGGTCATTCTTACTTGCTTCATGTTCATAATTTTTATTATGATAGTTTTTTCCTGCTAATATAAAGTCTTTCCAATTAACATATTTTTTATTTTTCTTAGGTTGTTCAATTTTTCTTCCAGACATTAAGTAATATCCTATCTTCATAAGTGTTGGCATAGAATCACTTGCTTTTACTAGAATTACTTTATATAC
>JAGALD010000067.1 GCA_017625395.1 Bacilli bacterium
AAAGACTAAAGGAATATATTTTGTCTTTCTTTTTTGTTGCTCAAATGTTATAATTACTTTATAGTTACCGGAGGTTATTATGAAAAGAAAAATATTATTGTTTGTAAGTTTTATTACTTTATTTTTTCTTTCGTTTACTAAAGCAGATGCTTTGCTTATTGAACAAAAGATTAGTTTTAATAATATGAATGGAATAAATATTAATTACATGGACGGAGATGAAATTGGTTCAGTCGATTGTAGTGGTATATTTACACCAGAAGCAATTGAAATCATAAAAGAAATTTTGGGATACTTTATGGTGTTAGGACCAATAGTATTAATTCTTATGGGAACAATTGATATGGGAGGAGCTGTTATCTCCCAGGATAATGATGCACTAAAAAAAGCAACTGGAAAATTAGTAAAAAGAGCACTTGCAACAGTAGGACTGTTTTTAGTTCCATTTCTAATTAGACTAGTACTTGGTTTCCCAGCAGTTAGAAATGTAATTGAAATAAGCGATCCATTATGTGGAACAATGTCTAGTATTGTTAATGAAGAACAAATAATAATTAAATAAAGGGTGATGTTATGACATATTTTGATTATTCAGCAACAACTCCAGTTAACGCTGAAGTTTTAGAATCTTTTTGCAAAGCAGCAACAAATTATATTGCAAACCCTAATTCACTTCATAAGTTAGGTGTAAAAGCAAACAGTTTAATTGAAAAATCAACTGAGCAAATAGCAGAATTACTAGGAGTTAAAACAAACGAAATTATTTATACAAGCGGTTCAAGTGAGTCTAATAATTTAGCAATAAAAGGAATTGCTGATAAATATAATAATAGAGGAAAACACATAATTACTACGCAGTTTGAACATTCTTCAATTTATGGACCTATTGGATATTTACAAAAACAAGGTTTTGAAATAGATTTTGTTAAAACAGATGAATCGGGAATAGTATCATTATCAAATTTAGAAGAATTAATTAAAGAAGATACTATACTAGTAAGCATTTCTAGTGTTAATAGTGAAATAGGGATAAGACAACCAATAGAAGAAATTGCCAAAATAGTAAAAAAATATCCTAAATGTTTTTTTCATGTAGATATGACACAAAGTATTGGTAAAGATAAAATTAATTTCGATAATATCGATTTAGCATCATTTTCTGCACATAAGTTTTATGGTTTAAAAGGAATCGGATGCTTAATAAAGAAAGAAAAAATCCAACTAGAACCACTAATTCATGGTGGAAAAAGTACTACTGTTTATAGAAGTGGTACTCCTGCATTACCACTTATTGTATCTCTTTCAAAAGCATTAAGACTTATCCTAGACAAACAAGATGAAAAATTAATGCATGTAAAACAATTAAATGAATATTTAAAAAATGAATTAATGAAATTTGAATTAGTAAAAATAAATAGTAATGAGCATTGCATACCACATATTCTAAATATTAGTGTTTTAGGATGTAAACCTGAAACAATGCAACATGCATTAGAGGAGTATGACATATATATATCAACGCAAACAGCCTGTTCTTCAGGAAATACTGTTTCAAAAGCAGTATATGCACTTACTAATGATGAAGAAAGAGCATCATCAAGTATAAGAATAAGCTTATCACATTTAACAACTAAAGAAGAATGCGATAAGTTTATAGAAAGTTTTTCTAATTGCTACAAGAAATTAACTAGTTTGAGGTGAAGTGTATGAAAATAGTAAGAATTGGTGCAATGTGGTGCCCAGCATGTATTATGATGAATAAATTCTGGAATAAAATCAAAAATGAATTTGCTGATATAGAATTTATAGATTTAGATTTAGATATGAATGAAGAAGAAGTAGAAGAATACAATCCCGGAAAAACATTACCAGTAATTATTGCATATGAAGATGATAAAGAATTAAAAAGAATTATTGGTGAAAAATCTTATGAAGAAATAATTGAGTTTATAAATGAAGTAAGGGGATGTAACTAATGAAAAAAATATTTTTGTTTATTGCACTCTTTCTTTTTTTTGTTCCAACTTCAATATTTGCAATTTCCAAAGATTATGAAGATTTAATATATAATGTTGTTGGAGAAGATATAATAGAAGATAAAGTAAATATCTACCTTTTCTATGGAAATGGTTGCCCACACTGTGAAAAAGAGGAAGAATTTTTAACAAAATTACAGGAAAAATATAAAGATAAAATACAAGTATTTAAATATGAAACGTGGTATAACAGTGAAAATACTAGTATGATGTTAAAAATAAAGAAAACTTTTAATTTAGCAGAAAATAAATCAGTACCATTTACTATAATTGGTAAAGAAACATATGTAGGATATAATGACTATGTTGGAAAAAAAATAGAAAATCAATTAATTGAATATTTAGAAATAGAAAATAATGATGAGAATATTGTAGATAAAGATAAAGAAGAAATACCAATCTTAGGAGAAATAAATGTAAAAGATGTATCTGTAGGATTAGTTGCAATTATATTAGGATTTGTTGATGGATTTAATCCTTGTGCAATGTGGGTACTATTATTCTTAATAAATATGCTTTTTGGTATGAAAAATAAAAAGAGAATGTTTTTATTGGGATTTGTCTTTCTACTTACATCAGCGTTTGTTTACTTTTTATCTATGTTAGGAATAACAGCTGTCCTATCATATATTTCTGTTCCATTAATTAGAAGCATAATTGGAATAATAGCAGTTATAATTGGAACATATAATGTAACAAAATATTATAAGACAAGAAATGATGATGCGGGATGTCATGTAGTAGATGACAAGAAAAGAAAAAAGATTTTTTCAAGAATAAAAAAATTTACAACAGAAAAAAACTTATTGCTAGCATTAGTAGGTGTTATAGCATTAGCAGTATCGGTAAATATTGTAGAATTAGCTTGCTCAACAGTATTTCCTGCAACATTTGCTGAAATACTTGCGGTAAATAACATTACAGGTATCTCTAGAATAATATACTTATTAATTTATACATTATTTTATATGATTGATGATATGGTTATATTTGTAATAGCAGTTTCAACGTTAAATATTACAACAGCAAGTTCAAAATATGGTAAATATTCATCATTAGTAGGTGGAATAATAATGTTTATAGTAGGACTTTTACTTGTTTTTAAACCAGAATGGATTATGTTTAATTTTTAGAACCGTAAGGTTCTTTTTCTTATTGATAAAATTTAAAATTTATCTTAAAATAGATATATAGATATAGTAAAGAGAGTGATGATATGAAAAATAGAAAAGGATTTACATTAATAGAGGTAATAGGTGTAATCATAATAATAGGTGTAATAGCATTAATAGCAATACCATCATTTATGAGTAGTTTGGGAGTATTTAGAGATGACTATTATGATAATGTAGTAAATACACTAGAAAATTCAGGAAAAGAGTTTTTTACTGATAATAAAATTTATAGACCAAGTAAAATATTTGAAGCAAGATATGTAAATTTGAGTACGCTAGAAATAGAAAACTATATAGATAATATAGAAGACTATGAAGGTAATAGCTGTAATAATGATAGTTATGTAGTAGTAGTAAGAAGAGGAAAAAATGACTATGAATATGCAGTATGTTTGAAGTGTGAAGCGGATGACTATAGTACAACGAATAATAAGTATTGTGACCCGGCATGGTTAGATTCAACAAAAATAGGATACGGTTTAGGAGAAATTCCAACACTATATGTGTATAAAGGAACAAGAAGAGAAGAATTAAAAGAACAATTAAAAATATCAGCATGGATCATAAAATATGATAATGATGGAAATGAAATAGATAGAGTAGATGGAAGCGGACTTGAAGAAGTACCTGAAATATATCCAGTAAACTTAGATACAATAGATACAAGTAAAGCAGGAGAATATAAGACAACATATGTATTTAATGAAAAGTTAGGAGAAGGAAAAGTAGTAGTATACGAAAATAGTGCGCCAAGTATAACAATAAAGAAAGAAAATATTGTAAAAAGCGGTACAGCACTTGAAAATAAAAGTGAAACAAAAGTGTCTAATTATATAAGTGGAGAATGGGCACAAAAGATAACAATAACAATGCGTGCAGAAGATGTTAATTATAATAATTCAAAAACAAATGTAACAAAATTCCAATGGAAGATAGATGATAGATGGTTAGATTTCTGTGATGCAACAGATGG
>JAGALD010000068.1 GCA_017625395.1 Bacilli bacterium
AAATTCATCTAAATAAAGTTGTTTAACATCTTCTAGTGGAGAAGATGTACCTCTAATTATTTCAATTAGTTCTTGTTCATTGTCATATTTTCTATAATTATGTTTATCTACTTTTGATAATTGTCTTACATTTTGAATAGCGTTGTTTGGTAAAGAAGTAGATTTACTTAAATTATTTTTTCTGTTTTGTCTAGATATATTTTTTCTATTTTTATCACTGCCTAAATGCAATGAATAAGCAAGTTCTGCCATTGATTTTCTCCTTTCAGAATAGCACCAAATTGGTGCGTATTTTGCACATCCAAAATTTCTAACCCCCTAGGAATTTTGTACGCAGTGCATACAAAATGTCCAGTGGACTAAGGTTTAACACCTTAGAATCCGTTTTGCTTTATTTCGTAATAACTAAAACTATCGTAATAGTTAAAACTTTATAAAGCATATATTTTTAAATTGCTATCGCCACTTTCATCGCTAAAGCAAAAAAACGTGCCACGCATTTTAAAAATTTTCTTCGGTTACATTATCGGGTATTGTTTCAAATACATCTCTAATGTTAACCTTTATATCGTTAGGGTTATTCATCGTAGCAAGCATTCCCATTGATATCCAATCCTTATCTCCATTATTATCTTTTTGTAATGGGAATATTCTTATAGGAACTTCATTTCTAAGTAAAGGTAGCATATCTAATTTTTCAGTTTCCTTATAGAAAGTTCCTTTATAAAATCTAACTTCATAATATTCATTTAATCTATATAAATGTTGCATAACTTCATTGATAGGTAGATATTCACTATATCTAACATTTCTAGTTATTTTTTCACCATTTATTTCATAAGTAAGTGGTCTTTTTCTATCAATATAACCTTTCTTATATAATTCTTCAAAATCACTATAAAATGTAGTTCTAAAATTGATTTGTTTAACTTCATATTTATTATTTGTTTCTTCTAATTCTATATCATCTACATATCTCATAATAATATCTGCTTTAGTATCTCTATCTAGGAAATCCCAGTTTTCATTAAAAGCATAGTATGAAATAGGTAATTTAATTTTATTGATAAAGTCCATATCTCTTTTTAGTAAAATGTCATCAATAGTAAAATTTAATTGTTCTGCTTGTGAATTTTCTAATAGTTTTGAATTTATAAGTTCAATTTGATTTTCAATTATTTTAGATTCATTTTTATATTCTTCTTCATTAAATAATTCTTCAATATATGCTTTTCTAATCCTATCTTTTTTATTATTAAGTAATTTTAATTCTTTCTCTAATTGTTCTTTAGGATTATCAATTTTTGCTTTTAATACTGGTAAAAAAAATTCATTAACAACATTATCATATTCCATAATATCTGATAGTAGATTTTTAATTTTTTCTTCAATCTTATTTTCTTGTATGTTATTTTTACATTTTTCGCATCTATAATAGAAATACCATTTATCAGATTTAATTTTATGCGAAGCACCGCCAGCAAGTATTCTTCCACATTTAGGACATCTTAATTTTTGTAAGAAAATATAAGTTTGAGTTCTCATATAGTTCTTTTGGTTTTTCTTCTTTTGAACTTGGCAATTATCCCACATTTCTTTTGATACAATAGGTTCAACAACATCTTTATAATAAGTAGGATGATTTGTTCTTTTGCCATGAACATAATCTCCTTTATAAACTTCATTAGATATAATTCTTAATATTCCAGTATCTTTCCAATTTGTTTTACCTAATACTTGTTCTTTATTGAATAAAGTAGCAATATTATAATAAGAATAACCTTGAAAGTATAAGTTATATATTCTTATAACAATATCTTTTGTTAGTGGGTCAGGTACAAGTAATTTGTTTTCGTGCTTATAACCAAGTGGAGCACGAGCAGGAATATGACCAGACTTAATTGCACCAGCTAAACCAACTTTAGTTCTTTCACTTGTTCTTTCAATTTCATTTTGTGAAACAGTTGTTAATAATCTAGCAACCATTTTACCACTTGAATTAGTAGTATTTATTTCTTCATTAGCACAATCTAGATATGCATCATTTTCATCTAGAAATTTCATTATACCTTCCATATCATAAACACTTCTTGTTAGTCTATCTAACTTTAATACAACAATAGTATTACATTTCTTATCTCTAATATCTTGTAATAATTCTTCAAATGCAGGTCTATAATTGCCTGTTTTAGCACTTATTCCAGCATCCTTATATAATTTATATATCTCATAACCTTTATACTCACACATAGCCCTTAAACGCTTTTCTTGTTCTGGTAAACTAAATCCTTCACGAGCTTGATCTTCAGTGCTAACACGAATATAAAGCCCTGCAATTTTCTTTTCTTCTTTCATTAAACTTCAACTCCTTTTCCAAAAAAAGAGGAGACAATAGTATTTAATAAAGTCTAAATACTACTGACTCCTCAATAAAATCATTATATAAATTTATTTTCTTATGTATATATTTTATCATAAATGTCCCTCCATTTCTAGAGATGATACATCCTTTATTGGTTTTATATAATATCATTTTTTAAAGATTTGTCAATGCCCCAAATAGGGCATAGTATTTAGATTGATTTTAAATAGTTTTCTAAATCTGATAACTTAATATTATTAGATAAGTTTTCAATAAAAATCTCATTAGAATAATTAAAAGCAAGAAAAGTAATATTATTGATAATAATTCTATGTGGTTCAATATAAGTTAAATTTGTCTTATCAATCTTTCTAATACTTCCGTTAATAAATTTTGGAGTAGTATTACAAAAATCACAAATAAACTCAATTTTCTTTTTTAATGATTCTTCAAATGATAGTTCTTCCTTAATAATCTTTACCATAGTTCCATCCTTTCCTTATAAAGTAGGATAGTCTTTTTAAACACAAAAAAACTAATCCATTTCTAGATTAGTTATTTATTAAACTCGAAAAGTTCGAGCAGATTTCACTATGGAGCAAGTGAGGAGAATCGAACTCCCATCTCA
>JAGALD010000069.1 GCA_017625395.1 Bacilli bacterium
AATATTTATTCCAATGAAGAAATAGAAAATGCTATATCTTCTGTTATGCTTGCAGTATTAAAATATAAAAATGGGATTAAAAAAGAAAAAACTGTAATAACAAAAGAAGAATTAATAGAATTTGGAAAAAAACACTGGCAAAGTTTATCACAAAAAGAATTAGAATATTTAGAGGAACTTGAAAGAAGTGATGATCTAATGCCTATTAGTACTGTAACTATTCCAAAATCATTAAAAGTTAAATTTGCAAGAGTAAACGAAGAAAGAAAAAAATTTGTATTAAAAGATACAACTAAAAAAGAAGCAATAAATATTATTAGAAGTAGACGACTTACAAAAGAAACAAGAAATACACTAATGAATTATTATTCAATAAGTGGAAATGATGTACTAAATGGAAAAGAAAAAAAGAGAGTATTAAAAATAATATATGCATTAAATATTAAAAAATTAAACTCCAGTATAAAATTAAAAAAAACAACACAATAATGTAAAATTATATATTTAGACTATAAAAAAATATTGATTTTTAACATTATCGTGTTATAATTGTAAAAGTTTAAGAAGTGAGATGATTTTTATGGAAAAAAGAAATGTTGCAATTATTGCCCATGTAGACCATGGTAAAACAACTTTAGTTGATGAAATTCTAAAGTCTAGTGGGACTTTTAGAGAAAATGAAGATGTTAGTAATGTATCAATGGATAATAACCAAATTGAAAAAGAAAGAGGAATAACAATCCTTGCTAAAACTACTGCAATTAACTATAAAGATTATAGAATTAATATTCTAGATACACCAGGGCATGCTGACTTTGGTGGAGAAGTAGAACGTATTATGAATATGGTTGATGGTGTTTTACTTGTGGTAGATGCGTATGAAGGAACAATGCCGCAAACAAGATTTGTTTTGAAAAAAGCACTTGCTGCTGGTGCTAAGCCAATAGTAGTTATTAACAAAGTAGATAAACCATCTGCAAGATGTAGGGAAGTAGTAGATGAAGTATTAGAATTATTTATGGAACTTGATGCAACTGATGAACAATTAGATTTTAAAGTAATTTATGCGTCAGCCATAAATGGTACTAGTAGTCTAAGTGATGATTTATCAACACAAACAAAAGGATTTACTGGTCTATTAGACTATATTATTTCAGAAATACCTGCCCCAAGTGGAGATTCTACTAAACCATTACAATTTCAACCAGCATTATTAGATTATAATGATTTCGTTGGAAGAATTGGAATTGGAAGAGTTCATAATGGAATAATTAAAGTTGGACAAATGGTTACTTGTATGAGATTAGATGGAACTACTAAACAATTTAGAGTACAAAAATTATTTGGATATCTTGGATTAAAAAAGATTGAAATAGAACAAGCAGAAGCAGGAGATATCATTGCTGTTGCAGGTCTTGCTGATATTTCTGTAGGTGAAACATTATGTGATACAACAAATTTAGAAGCACTTCCAAAATTACATATTGATGAACCAACATTACAAATGACAATAGGTACAAACACTTCACCATTCTGTGGAAAAGATGGAAAACTTCTTACTGCAAGAAAAATAGAAGAAAGACTTATTAAAGAAACACAAAGAGACGTTAGCTTAAAAGTTGAGCCAAATGATGCAGAAAGTTGGATAGTATCAGGAAGAGGAGAACTTCATTTAGGAATATTAATTGAAAATATGAGAAGAGAAGGCTTTGAACTTGAAGTAAGTAAACCTAAAGTTATCATAAAAGAAGAAAATGGTGTAAAACTAGAACCATATGAAGAACTTCAAATAGAATGCCCAGAAGATACTGTCGGAAGTGTAATTGAACAATTAGGACTTCGTGGGGCAACAATGGAAACAATGACTAATGTTAACTCACAAGTAAGACTTGTATATACAATACCATCTCGTGGATTAATTGGATTTACAACAAATTTCTTAACATTAACAAAAGGTTATGGAATAATCAATCATTCATTCAAAGAATATAGAGAAATGGTTAGTGTTGATGTTGGGGAAAGAACACTTGGTGTTTTAGTATCAATTGATGCTGGTAAATCTACTGCATACTCTATAGGTGGATTAGAAGACCGCGGAGTAATGTTCATTGAACCAGGTGTTGAAGTATACGAAGGTATGATAGTAGGTGAACACAGTCGTGAAAACGATTTAGCAGTAAATGTAACAAAAGGTAAAAATCTAACAAACACACGTGCATCAGGAAGTGACCATACAGTTGTATTAAAAAGACCAAGACCAATTTCACTTGAATATGCACTAGATTACATAAATGCTGATGAATTAGTAGAAGTAACACCTAATTTTATAAGACTTAGAAAGAGAATTTTAAATACTAACGATAGAAAAAAGTTCGATAGTAGAAATTAATTCTCTTTTTTCTTTTTTTTTGTTATAATTAAATTAGATAGGATGTGTAATTATGAAAGAAGAAAAAAGAATAATTCCAAATAAAAATTATATAAAATTAGCAATTATTTTTGTTGTTACAATCTCAGTTGTTGTATTTACATATGTAATGTATAATTCACAAAAAGAATATGAAAATAACATACCTGTAATTAGAGGTAGTATTGCTGAATTAAATGAACAAGATTTAAATAATTATTTTATTGGAAATGATGACTTTTTATTATATATTGGTGTAGCTAATGATGAAAACTGCCGCGAATTAGAAGAAGACCTAATAGAATTATTAAAAGAAAGAAGAATATCTAATGCAGTATATTTAAATATTACTGATGTAATTAATAAAAATGAATTTTATAATGTTTTTAACAGTAACTATTCTCTTAACGAAAAATTAAATAGTTATCCTGCATTCTTGGTAGTATCTGATAAAAAAGTAGTTGATTTAGTTCAAAGAAAAGATAAAAAGTTAGCTATTGAAAATATTGAACAATTACTAGATGAGTATGAGATAACAGGTGATAAACAATGATAAATATAGTACTATTTGAACCAGAAATTCCCCAAAATACTGGAAATATAATGAGAACATGTGTAGCAACTGGAACAAGACTTCATTTAATAAAACCACTAGGGTTTTCTGTTGATGACGCTCACTTAAAAAGAAGTGGAGTAAATTATATTGATAAACTTGAGTTTTATGTTTACGAAAATTATGAAGATTTCTTAAGTAAAAATGATGGTGAGTTTTATTTCTTTACAAGATATGGACATAAACCACACACAAGTTTTGATTATAGTGATACTACTAAAGATATTTATTTAGTTTTTGGAAAAGAATCAACAGGAATTCCTAAAGAGATACTAAGACCGCACATAGATAGATGTATGAGAATTCCAATGACTTCTAATGTTAGATCGTTAAATCTTAGTAATTGCTGTGCAATAGTAGTATATGAAGTATTAAGACAACAAAACTATGGAAGCTTATTATTTGATGAGCCACATAAAGATAAAGATTTTATTATGTTAGATGATTAAGGAGCAAAAAGCTTCTTTTTTTTGACAATGACAGTAAAATATGATATAATTACTAAACCATTGGGGGTATAGGTTTATGGAAAGTGTGATATATACAAAAAATACTAAACTGTTAAATCACTACATTGAAAGTTATAGAAAACAAATAAGTACTCTAAAACAAAAAATACCAAATTATGAAAGTGGATTAACATATGATGAAATGAATAAATTACCGCTTGGAATATCTTGTATCCCAACAGCAATTGCTTCACTTCCTGTAATAGCAGGAAGTATTGGAGTAGGTATTAACGTAATCGGGCTCTTTTTAGCAGCATCGGCTGATATTCCACCATCGACAATTGATACAATAAACGTAAATGCAGAAAAATGTATAGAATTAGTAAAAAATCACTTAAGTTTGTTAGCAGGATCTACAATATTACCAGGAACAATTTATGCTGGTATGCAAGCACGTGATGCCTGGGGAAGAAAAAGAAAAGAAAAAGCCCAAGACATGAGAGATTCTCTTGAACAAATGCTAAAATGTGTAAGTATAATACAAAGATTAAAAACACAAAAGTATGGTGAGTGTTTATTCATAAATAATTTTCTATCAAATGTAGATATAACAAGAAATGAAAAAAGCTTTAACGCTGAACTATTAGAATCATGTTATGATTACATTTCAAATCCTGATTCAGAGGGCTTTGAACAATTCTTTGAATTTCTTGTATCTTCAAAAAATGATAAAAGAACAGCAAAAACTTTTAGAGAAAGTGATTATTTAAAAACATTAACTAGTTGGTACAATAAAGAATATCTTGAAAGAGCATCACTTAGTTACAACAAAAGAGCATTAGAACTTAAATTAAATCGTCAACAAACAAATAAAAGAAGTGATAAAAATGTATGACGAAAGTAAAATGATTGAAATAGAAAGCTTTGAAGATAAATATGGATGTTCAAAAATAATTGATGAATATTGTGATAAGATGAATATTGTTAGAAATACTTTATTAAAGAAAACTAGTTTAGCTAAAATGGACGAAATAGTAGCGTCTAGCAAAGAAAAACCAATTATTGGTACACTAGCACTTGATACTTGTTATGGAATTCTTTTTTATGATAGAGAACATAAAGAAGGTATATGTGGACACGCGGTGTCATCTTACTTAGTGAATCTTTTGGATAAAATGATTAAACTACTTGGAACAGAAAAAAGAACAATTGAATATCTAATTGTACCAGGTTTCAGAAATGAAGAGCGCAAAGATTTTAGAGGACTTGAGGAGTTAGAAAATGTCTTGTTTAATAGAACATCACAAAATATTCAATTAGTACCACTGATAAATAATCGTTGTAGTATAAAATTACATCAAAGGACATTAAGCTATGAATTTGCATTTGATACAATAACTGGAGAATTTGTAACAGAGTATGCCTTCTTTGATGAAAGAGAGCATAATCCTAGATATATACCTAGTAAAAAATATTTTGGTAAATAAAAATAAAAAAAGTGTTGACATTAATAAGCAATATATGATACTATTATTTTGTTGCTTGTTATGGGGCATTAGCTCAGCTGGGAGAGCGCCACGTTTGCACCGTGGAGGTCAGCGGTTCGATCCCGCTATGCTCCACCATAATGAAATAAAATCTCGAGAATTCGAGATTTTTTATTTTCTCTAAATATATAGATTAATATAATTAGTATTTTCTTTTTTCAACATATTATATACTGAGGGGATTGTTATGAAAGAATATGCTATATATCCTTTTAAAATAATGAATATAAGTCAAAACTGGAACCAAGGAAATCACATTCCACATTGGAAAGATTCAAAAGATCATTCAGATAAACCTTGGGATGAAGCAGGTAATGATTCTAATAGAAGTTATTTTGAACCACAAAATGATTTTATAATCGAAGAAATACTTGGATTAAATAATAATATAACAAATACAGTATATACATTCCATATAAAGAAACACCGGATTACTTGTATATTACACTAGCACACATGAATGAAGATAATCTTAAGCAAGTAAAAAAAGGACAAGTGTTAAAAAAAAGAACAAAAATCTTACTTGAAGGAAATGATGGATTTGCAACAGGTAATCATTTTCATATTACAGCAAACCTTGGTAAGTATTATGGATTTTTAAAAAACTCAAATGGATCATGGTGCTATACTTATGAAAAATCTTTAATACCAGAAGAAGCGTTTTATGTAGATAAAAGTTTTACAACAATAAAAAATTCAAATGGTAGTATTTTTAAAAATATTCCAATAACTGTTTATGGCACTCCAGTATCAAGAAACGAATTAATAGACCAAATAGAAATTTTAACATCTAATGTTAGAATTAGGAATATGCCTAGTATTTCCAATGGAAATATTTTAGGATATATAAAAAAAGGAATATATAATATTAGTGAAACAGATGTTGCAGAAGGATATACTTGGTATAAGATTGATGATAATTGGGTTGCCTTCTCCAATGAATGGGCACAATTGTTATCAAAAATACCTGAAGAAGTAATTATAGACGAAAAACCATCACCCGATATAGAACCTAAAAAAGGTATATTCAAAAGGATATTTAACTCTATAATTAATTTCTTCAAAAAAATATTCAATAGCTAGTTTAAACTAGCTATTTTTATATATCCAAATTGTAAATAAACACTTATGCATTTTAGAATTCTTTACTTTAAAGTTACTTTATGTTATAATAACACTTACTGTTTTATGGAGGATTTATGCCAAATTATGTTACACATGCAGTAATGGGAGATTCAATAGAAATTCCAAGGACTCGAGTCGAGATAGATAGAAAACTATTAAGTGCTTTCTCAATGGGGCAAGACTTATTAGTATCAAAAGAAGGCGCACTTAGCCAAACACATAATTCAAAAACTAGAATGTTTTTTTACACATTAATAAAAACAATTAAAGAAGAAAAACTATATGATAATCCAGATGTTTTAGCATACCTATATGGTCATATTATGCACTATGAATTAGATAAAGTTATGCATCCATATGTTTATTACATGACAAATGATATTCCAAAACGAGGAGTTGTTAACTTTCATATGGCAATGGAAGAATATCTAGGAGATTTTTTTGTAAAAAACAGATGTTCTGTAAAAAGAAACCAACTATCATCGTGTGCCCAAGAAATATTAAAAATTAACCCAAGTGACGACTTAGGAATATTAATAAATAATTTATATTATGATACATATGGATATTTCAATGCACTAGAGATAACTAAAAAAACTGTTCGAAGTATAAAATTACTTGAAGCTTTCAAAACAATTATGCGTGAAGGTAAAAGTGGTTTATATTACAAAATTATAGGATTACCCAATTATTTATATCTTGCAGACATGGATTTAAAAGAATTAACAAATTCAGATAAATTAACTTGGAGAAATCCGATTACAATGAGAAAACAAAATAGTTCTGTCTTAGAACTTTTTGATTTAGGTTTGTCATTAGCACAAGAAAAAATAGAATTAATAAATCAAGTTATCTATGGAAATAAAAGTATCGCAATATTAGATAAAATATTTCAAGACGAATCATATGATACTGGATTAATTTGTAGTATCGGTAAGCCCTTTAATAAATCACGATGCCTAGAAAAAAAATTAAAACAAAGAACTTCATTTTAATGAAGTTCTTTTTTATATATAAATTCTTTTAATTAATTGATTTATTATTATAAAATATATATAATTTATATGGTGGTAAAATGAAAAATGCTATAGCATCTCCTAAAATTAAAGAATATCTTTCTGAAAGTACTTTACAAGAGTTAATTAACGAAGAAAAAATTTATAATTGTAATTTTTTAGAAGGTGAGTTACAAACTAGAAAAGTAACAGCATTAGAATTTAATGAATGCAAATTTAATAAATTAACTGCAACCGGAAAAGAGTTTTATAATACTCAATTTATTGATGTAATATTTGATAAATGTGACTTCTCAAATACGACATTTGAATTATGCTTATTTACAAGATGTAAGTTTATAAACTGTAAATTACTTGGAGTAAATATGATTAATTCTTCATTACAAAATGTTTTATTTGATGGAATGATAAGTTATTCAAATTTTGCAAATAATAAATTTAATAAAGTACTGTTTAAAGATGCATTTTTAGACGAAGCAAGATTTCTAGAAAATAGTTTTGCAAATATAAATTTTGATAAATGTCAAATTAATAGAATAGAATTTAGTAAATGTGATTTAAGTAAAGTAGATTTATCAACATGTAATTTTGATGATATAAAAGTAAATCCAACAGAATTAAGAGGAATTAAATTAAGTTCATACCAAGCATGTATTATTGCAAGAAAGCTTGGAATAATTATAGAAGGGTAGTGATAATATGCTAAAAGTAGAAAATATTGTTAAATATTATGGAAAAAATTGCGCTGTAAATGGTCTATCTTTTGAAGTTAAAAATGGAGAAATTTTTGGCTTACTTGGAGAAAACGGAGCAGGGAAAACAACAACTTTTAGAATAATAATGGGACTTTTAGATAGTGATTCAGGAAGTGTAAGCTTAGATGGAAGAAAAATTGACTACAGCGTCACTGATGAAATTGGATTTTTAACTGAAGAAAGAAGTCTTCTTACTAAGATGACTGTTAAAGAACAACTTCTTTACTATGGAGCATTAAAGGGTCTTGAAGAAGACGAAATACTAAAACGTATGAGAAAACTATTAAAAGAGTTTCAAATAGAAGAATATGAAAATAGAAAAATAAAAGAACTATCAAAAGGAAACCAACAAAAAATACAATTTATTGCAGCAATTATCAATAATCCTAAATTACTTATATTAGATGAACCATTTACAGGACTTGATCCTATTAATGTTGATTTATTTAAAAAACATATAAGACAACTTCAAAAAAAAGGATGTTCAATAATATTTTCATCACATCAAATGGAGCATATCGAAGAGTTTTGTGAAAAATTAGTAATATTAGTAAAAGGAAAAAGTATTTTAGAAGGATATATAACCGACATAAAAAAAGAATATAGAAAACAAAATATTTTTATAAAAGGTGATATAAATAAAGAAGAAATCGAAAAGATTCCAGGAGTCATTGAAGTAATAAAAAATATAGATGAATACACAGTTAAAATAGAAAACGACACAATAGTATCAAAAGTATTTAAAAAAGTATCAAGTAATAATATAACTAAATTCTTAGTAGAAGAAGCAAGCCTTAATGAAATATTTATTGCTAAGGTAGGTGAAGTAAAATGATGAGAAAATTCATGTTTTTAACAACATATGGATTAAAAAAGAAGTTTAAATCTAAAGCATTTATTATTTCCAATGTAGTACTTGTACTACTTTTAGCATTAATCATAAATATTGATGTTATTATTAATTTCTTTGGAGGAGATTTCAATGAAAAATTAAAAATTTATGTAGTAGATAACAGTAACGAATCATTTGAAATTTTTAAAGCCAACTATGATGCTGTTAATATTAGTCTTATGGAAGAAGAAAGTGATTATGAGATTATAAAAACAGATAAAGAAACAAATCAATTACAAGAAGAACTAGAATATACAAACAATATAATAGTTGAATTTAATAAAGATGAAGAAAATTATTTAAATGCTAAAATAATTAGTGAAAGTTATATGGATACTTTAACATATCAAAGTCTATCTCAAAGTATTAATAGTACTAAATATATGATTGCACTTAATGAAAGTAATATTGATCAAGAAGAATTAATTAAAATATCAAATCCAGTAAATATTGAAAGAATAATTTTAGATGAAGAAAAGACTGCTGATGAAGAAAGTGCTAATACATTGATTTCGTCAATTTTTCCAGCATTAATAATGCCAATATTTATGTTAGTTGTACTTTTAGTTCAATTTATAGGTAGTGAAATAAATGAAGAAAAATCAACACGTAGTATGGAAGTAATTATTTCAAATGTTCCGGCAAAAATACATTTCTTTACAAAACTAGTAGTAAATAATGTATTTGTTATAACTCAAGCATTACTATTAATAGCATACGGTGCTATTGGATTATTAATTAGAAATATCTTTGGAAGTGGAGTAACAAGTGAACTAACTCAAGGTTTTTCAGATATTTGGGGAATACTAACAGCATCAGGATTTGTTGATAAATTAATATATATTATTCCACTTACTGCAATACTTATGATACTATCATTTGTAGCATATTCACTAATTGCAGGAATTCTTGCAAGCATGACAGTAAATGCTGAAGATTTTCAACAAATACAAACACCAATTATGATTATATGTGCAGTTGGATATTATTTATCGTTTATGGCAAACATGTTTGAAGGAAGTATTTTTATAAAAATTTTAAGTTATGTGCCACTTATATCATGTATGTTATCTCCATCACTACTAGTAATAGGACAAATTGGAATAATTGATGTATTAATATCAATAATAGTGATGATTGTATTTATTTTATTTGCATCTAAATATGGTTTAAGAATATATAAAACAGGAATATTAAATTATTCTACTGATAAGATATGGACAAGAATGTTTAACGCTGCAAAAAGCAAATAAGGGAGTAGTATGAAAAAATGTGTAGTAATATATAATCCACATAGTGGAAAAAAGAAAAAGCAAGATTTCATTGCACAATTTAAAAAAATTTTGGAAGATAATGGTTATAATACAGAATTTATTCAATCAAAATATCGAGCACATATAACAGAGATCGTAAGAGATTTACCTAATGATATTAACTTAGTAATATCTTTAGGAGGAGATGGAACATTTAATGAATCAATGAGAGGAAACTTTCAAAGAAAGAAAAGACTTGTCCTAGCACATATTCCCACTGGTACAACAAACGATGTTGGAAAAATGTTCGGATATGGTAAAAATGTTATAAGTAATTTAAAGTTACTTATGAAAGGTACAGTTAAAAAAATTGATATCTGTACAATAAACAATGAACCATTTGTATATGTAGCAGGATTTGGTAGGTTCATGAATATTCCTTATGAAACAAGTAGAAAATCTAAAAAGAAATTAGGATACCTTGCATATTTAATAAATGGTGCTAAAGATTTATTAGTAGATAGAAGTAAACTACACGATATTACATATATAATTGATGGTGAAGAATATAATGGACTTTATTCATTTATGTTTGTAGCAAATGCAACAAGAATAGCAGGAGTAAATAATGTATTTCATGATGTTAAATTAGATGATGATAGATTTGAAGTATTATTTTGTAATATAAAGAAGAAAAAAGATATATTAAGAACATTATATTATTTAAGAAAAACTGATATTACACACGTACCCGGTTTTTATTTCCATAAAACAAATAATATAAAAATAAAAGTAAATGATGAAGGAAGAATTCCTTGGTGCATTGATGGAGAAAAGCTAGAAATAGATACTCAAGAAGTAGAAATAAAAATAGATAAAAACGTTCATATAATGCTTCCAAGTACAAAAATAGATGATTTATTTGTACAAAAAAAAGGTAATAAGAAGAAATAATTCTTATTACCTTTTTATTATTTTATATAACCATTACCCTTTAATTTAGAAATTATTTTGCTTTTAGCAGCATTACCTGAAATTCTTTGCATTTTAGATAATTCTTTTCCTTCATTTAAAAATATTGTAGTAGGAGTACCATCTTTACCATATTTCAAAGAAAATTCATTATATTCTTCTTCACTCATAGTAGACATATTTAACTTATAACCGATAACTTGATATTCAGTTAATACTTCTTCAAGTTTTGGAGCAAATTCTTCACAATGAGGACAACCGTCTTGTATTAAAACAACAAAGAATGTTTCAGCATCACTAACTTTTTTATTAAAGTCAGAATATGTTAATTCCTTTAAATAGTTATTATCTCCTTTACCACAACCAACAAATATAAAAGTAAGAACTAATATAAGTGTTATTATTTTGAATTTTTTCATTATTACACCTCTATGAAAGAATAGCATATATTCACAAGTTTTTCAAATAAAAACACTTGGAAAAAATATATACTTATAGTATACTTTAGTATGAAGATAGGTGAGATTATGAAGATAAATAGAATGTCTAAGTTAATATTAATTATAGCATTATTTTTAATAGCGATACC
>JAGALD010000008.1 GCA_017625395.1 Bacilli bacterium
ACTTCTATTTCCATATTCACAACATATATAATATTTTTCATTGTTATTTAGATAGTTTTCTGGATTTGTCATAAGAAAATTCATTGGAATATTTATGGCACTTGGTATATGACCTAGATTGAATTGATAATTATCTCTGATATCAATGATGTTTATGTTTGGTATTAAACTATTTAAGTCCTCTACTGTTATATTATTCATAAAGACCTCCGTATTATTATATGCAAAGAGCATCATATTTTTACTTTACGAAAAAGCAAAAATATGATATAATTTGTAACCGATTGAGGGGAATGGTTAAAATGTTAGTTTTTTTAGAAGGAAAAAAGGAACCAATTGATACAAGCAATCTTCAAATAATCGGTGGTGGTACTGAAGGTACTTTGTATAAACTTGATGATTTTGTTCTTAAAATTTCAAAATCTGATTTAAGTAATATGACTGAAGAAAAACTTAAAGACTTAAGAGATTCTATACCTAACGATGAAAAAATTAGAATCGTTCCACCTATTTCAATTGCATCAAAATCGAATCAAATTAAAAATTTAAAATTAAATCCTGCTTTTGGATATACCGAAAGATTTATAAAAGAAAATCCAAGTTTTATTTTTTCTTTCGATAAGGATCATTTTTTTGATGAAATGCATCTACTTAGAAAGCAAGTACACTGCTATATGTCAAAAAACTCAATTGGACTGATGGATACAAATCCTAACAATATTTTGGTGTCATCTGATAACGATGGAATCTATTTAATTGACCATGATAGAGATGTGACTGTAAGCTCACAATATTTTGAAAGAAGCAGAATTACATATGGTGATTATTTTTGTCACAATGATCAAAAACTTCAATTAATAATGTATAAAACTCTTTTACTTCAGCTTTTAAGGTACAATGGAATTGATGGGACAAATGTTGGCGATAGAGTTTTATTGTTTGTTGAAAATGAAGGTCAAAGAAAAGATATAACATATAAATTTATTGAAAAAGTTTTATCTCAATACAGTACACTAAGTGAATATACAGAAGATACAGTAAAAAGAATTAAAAACATGTAAAAAAGAAAATGATTAATTCATTTTCTTTTTATTTTCTAAATATTCATCATAAGTACATTTTCTATCAATTATACCTGTTTTGGTTATTTCAATGATTCTATTTGCAATTGTTTCTATAAATTGATGATCATGTGATGAAAATAACAACTCACTATTGTACTTGATAAGTCCGTTGTTGAGTGCAGTAATACTTTCTAGGTCCAAGTGGTTTGTTGGTTCATCTAGTATCAAGAAATTTGATCCTTCAAGCATACACTTTGATAGCATGCATCTAGCTTTTTCTCCACCTGATAAAACTGGTACTTTTTTGAAGACATCTTCTCCCGAGAATAACATTCTTCCTAGAAATCCTCTAAGGAGTGTTTCATCATCTATATCATAATAGTGTCCAATCCATTCAATAATTGATTCATCATTTTGAAAATATGCACTATTATCTTGTGGAAAATATGACTGTGTTATAGTTTTTCCCCATTCTATTTCTCCATTATCTGGTTCTAGTTCTCCCATAAGAATTCTAAACAATGTGGTTTTGGCAATGTCATCACTTCCAACAAATGCAATTTTATCACCCTTCAATACTGAAAAGCTCACATTATTTAAAACTTTTCTTCCTTCAACTGTTTTGGATATGTTTTTTACTGTTAAGATTTCTTTTCCAGATTCACGATTAGGTTTGAATTCAATAAATGGATATTTTCTTGATGATGGTACTATTTCATCTAGCTCAATTTTTTCTAACATTTTCTTTCTTGATGTTGCTTGTTTACTTTTTGAAGCATTAGCTGAGAATCTTGCAATAAACGCTTGTAACTCTTTTATTTTTTCTTCTTTTTTCTTGTTTGATTCTTTCATTTGTTTTAATGCTAATTGGCTTGATTCATACCAGAAATCATAGTTACCAATATAAAGTTTAATTTTACCATAGTCAATATCTGCGATGTGAGTACAAACTTTATTCAAGAAATGTCTATCGTGTGATACTACAATTACTGTGTTTTCAAAATTAATTAAAAACTCTTCTAACCAGTTAATTGCATCAATATCTAAGTTGTTTGTAGGTTCGTCTAACAAAAGAATATCTGGGTTACCAAATAAAGCTTGAGCTAGTAAGACTTTTACTTTTTTGTTATTTGGAAGTTCTTTCATTAATAAATAATGTAAATCCTCTTCTACTCCCAAATTATTAAGAAGTTCTGCTGCTTCACTTTCTGCTTCCCATCCGTTTAATTCAGCAAATGCTGCTTCTAATTCACCTAATTTAATTCCATCTTCATCTGTAAATTCTGTTTGAGAATACATTGCTTCTTTTTCTTTCATTATCTCATATAATTTAGAATTACCCATGATAACTGTATCCATAACAGAAAATTCGTCATACTCATAATGGTTTTGTTTTAGTACAGCAAGACGTTCATCTTTTGTAATTATTATCTCTCCATGTGTAGTTTCTATTTCTCCAGATAGTAATTTTAAGAATGTTGACTTCCCTGCTCCATTTGCGCCAATAAGTCCATAACAATTTCCTGGAGTAAATTTAATATTAACTTCTTCAAACAAAGTTCTTTTTCCAAATCTTAAAGTTACATTGTTAACTTGTATCATAATATTCACCTCAAAACTGTATCAATTGTACTATATAAAAAAAAATAAGGCAACAATTAACGATGTAAGCTTTTTACATATTGCCTTATTGTTTTATGTCCTTTTGAAGATATTTCTTCTAAAACATCTTCGAAATGTCTATCTCGCATTTGTGACCAAAAGATTTCATATAAAATCATAGTATTTTTATAATTATAATCACCATAAATCATGTCTGTTGCAAAAAGTGCATTAATTGCCGAATTGTTTGACTTATGTAAATCTTGTTCATCATCAATCATAAAGTATGAGAAATCACCAATTGTAATATTATCACCAGAAATATAGACACTATCATAATTAAAATCATTTAATTTAATTCCATTATCACTTAATGTTGTTGCATCTTTTCTTATTGCTTTCATGTTTTTAACAATTTTATCAATCTTCATATCAATAAATTTCTTTTTTTTATCTCTTTTTATAATTGGTGTTTCTACACCTTTTAATCCATTTTTATTAACTATTAATCTTGTTGGTTTTAAAAAGTGTGACAGTTCAAGAGAAGTCATTCTCTTTGCTACTTCTAAATCATCTGGTCTATTTTTTACTGTAAACCAGTATCCATTAAACAATTTTACTGCAGAATTTCCAATTTTGAATACTGTTCCTTGGGCTCCATGTCCTAAAATTGGTGGATGGTTAATTTGCATTCCTTTGGTACTTTTTAATGTATACTTCATTATTATCCTCTAAATTCCTCATACCATTCTTTTAACTTATCTACACCAATATTAGTATAACTTTTTATAAGATCCCAAGTTATTCCAAATGACATTTTCATGCTTTCAAATCCTTCTTTTGCAAGTTCACATGAACTAGGATTCTTTTCACAAACAAGTGATACTGTATCTAGATAAAGTTCCACTATAAAACCTTTTACGTTACTATATACTTTTTTAGCCCCATTACTTATAGTTTCTTTATAGCCAGGAAATGATTGCTCTATTTTCTGATCAATTGATAAAGCTATTTTCATTATTTCAAATTTAGCTTCATTAGTTAAACTTTTAAAAGTATAACCATTAATTTCTGTTCCATAAAATATAAAATCAATAATTTTTATAAATCCTTCTTTTATAACATTTTCATTATTTGATGATTTAATTTTTTCAAAGTAGTCAACAGGTTTTTCTTTATTTACTTCTTCATTTTTTATATTGCTATCATTTTTTTCATTTTCTTTTTCATTATTAGATGGATAAATTATATACCCGTTTTCTTCTTTTGATTCGTTATTTGCATTTAATGATTTAGTACTGTCTATAAATTTAACTGTACAATAAGATAAAACAAATCCTAGTAGAACTCCTCCTAAAAAAAGAATAACAAAATTTATATTTATTTTTTTCATAATTCACCTCAATTGCACGCTATTATATCATATTTTTTATAAAAATGCAAAGATTAACAAATGTCTGTACAAACTAAATCCATTACAATACTTGCATTATTCATATAGATTGAACCTAATTCTTCTCTTTGTTCATGTGTTAGTTCTAAATTTTGATCTTTATGGGAGTCTACAGTTCCAACAACTACATCAACTATTTTTCCATCTTTTACAAATATAACAGTTGGATAATATAGTCTTTTTTTATCACTATTATTTATTTCTTTATAACTGCTTGCTTTATCGTCTAAAATTTCTAATAACTTTAAATAATTTTCTGTTGCTTCTTTTTCAACAATAATATCTCCATTTTCATTTAGTGACAAAACGTCCCTATCATCACTATTATTTAAATAATATAATTTCTCAACACCTACTGAATCTAGTGCTTCTAATAAAACATTAATCATACTTCTACAAAGTTGATCTTCTGGATTTCCAAAGAAAATAACTCCGCTATCTTTTGTTAAAATATTAAAAATCTCTTCATAATTTGAATATACTATAATATTTTCTTCATTAATTGTTACATTATGGTATTTTGTTTCATTTATTGTTTTTCCGTTAAAATATTCATATTCATTTTTAAAATTTTCAGAATCACTGTTATTTTTAGTTTCATTTGCACATCCTATTAATATAATAGAAAACAGAATAATACTAATCACTTTAAAATATTTTTTCATATCTACACCTCTATATTATGATTATAATTTTTAATGTGATTCTTTTCAATTGTTTTTTAATATGTTATCATAAAACTAGGAGTGATAATATGAAAAAAAAAGATATTTTTTTACCATTATTTTTTATATTTTTAATTATATATGAAGAGATAATTTTTCATATTTTTGTATTTAATACTTTTACATTAAATTTTCTATACATTATTTTATTTTCTATTCCAATTGGTAGTGCATTTTATCTTTTATCTAATTTCTTTAAAAGCAAATTAAATAGGATTCCTACATATTTATTTTTATCATTAACAATCTTTTTGTTTATAGCTAATTATATTTATTATAAAGTATATATTTCTATAATTTCTCTTTATTCACTTATAAATGGAAATCAAGTATTGGGATTTTTTGGACATATATTAAAGATTGCAACTGATAATTGGTATGTATTATTGTTAATGTTTATTCCTTTGATATTTTTTATAATTATGGATGTATTAAAGAAAGTAAGTTATGAGAAAATAAACATTATTCCTAAGTTAGTTATTGTAATTGTTATAGCGCTTATTCAAGCATCAACATTATTAAGTATAAATTTAATAAAAAGTGATGATATTTATTCAAATAAAAATTTATATTCAAATATACATTCCCCTCTTTTAACTACAGAAAAGTTTGGGCTGTTAACAATGTTTCGTCTAGATTGTCAAAGAACAATCTTTGGGTTTACCGAGAAAGATATTGAAGTTGTTCTTCCTCCTGTTGTTACTCCTGAAGAAAACATTCCAGTTGACGAGGAAGTTGTTGTTACATATAACGAATTAGATATTAATTGGGATGCTTTAATAGAAAATGAATCAAATGAAACGATAAAATCTATGCATAGATATTTTAGTGTTCAAAACGCTACTAATAAAAATGATTATACTGGTATGTTTGAAGGTAAAAATTTAATTGTATTTGTTGCTGAAGCATTTTCTCCAATGGCAATTGATGAAGTATTAACACCTAATTTATATAGATTATATAATGAAGGATTTCAGTTTGATAATTTTTATACACCATTATTTCCAGTTTCTACTGCAGATGGTGAGTACATTACTGACACATCATTAATTCCTAAAGAAGGAGTTTGGAGTCTTTATAGAATAGCTGGTAATTATATGCCATATTCGTATGCAAATGTTTTTGAGGATCTTGGTTATAGTAGTAGAAGTTATCATAATAATACGTATACTTATTATCATAGAGATAAGTTTTTAAAAACTATGGGATATGATTCTTATCTTGCTTGTAAGAATGGTCTTGAAAAAAGAATAAACTGTAAGATATGGCCACAAAGTGACTATGAAATGGTTAAAACTACAATAGATGATTATATAAATGATGAGCATTTTATAACATATTATATGACTGTTAGTGGGCATTTGGAGTATAACAATTATGGTAATACAATGGCAATAAGAAATTGGGATAAAGTTAAAGATTTAAAATTATCTACTGCTGCTAAAGCATATTTAGCATGTAACATTGAACTTGATAAAGCTATTGGAGAGCTTATTACTCGTCTTGAAAAAGCTGGTAAGCTAGATGATACGGTAATTGCCATAAGTGGTGATCATTATCCATATGGTCTTACTTTAGAGCAAGTTAACGAATTATCAGATTACAAAAAAGATGAAAATTTTGAATTACATAGAATGAGTTTCTTATTATGGAACAATGCTATGGAAGGAGCAATTAAAGTTGAAAAATATGCTAGTAGTTTAGATATACTTCCTACCATATTAAATTTATTTGGTATAAAATATGATTCAAGACTTTTAATAGGAACTGATATTTTATCTAACAGTATTCCTTTAGTTATTTATTCTAATAGGAGTTTTATAACTGATAAGTGTAGATATAATTCAATAACAAAAGAGATAATACCTAATGGAGATACAACTTGTACTGATGAAGAAGTAAAAGCATTTAATAGTATTATATATAATAAATTTAAATATTCTAAATTAATATTAGAAAATGATTATTATAGAAAACTATATACTTCACTAAATTGGTCAATTAAAGAGTAAAAAAAGAATTAACAGTTATTACTGTTAATTCTTTTTCTTATTCTTCAATTATATAAGGATTACTTGCAGTTCCGTCTCCATCTGCAATTCGTGTACCGCTTTTGATTGTTATAGCTGGTCTAAGAGAATATCCATTAGCTGTATATCCACCATAGTAATCCAAATCACCACTTGCCGCTACGTTTAGCATATATGCTCCTCCGTAGTTGAAGTTATTAGGTGACATTGTCCAAAATGCTGTTCCATTTGATAAATATCCATTATTTCCAACTTCCCAAGGATTTCCTGCAATTACTGCTTCATCCGCAGTTATTAAGGCAATTGGATGTTTTAATTTACCGTTTGCAACAGAATATACATCACTATCATTACATTTCAATGATGGAGTTGAACCTTTTGTAGTGTTTCCATTTTTTACTAATCTTACATATGATCCATAATATGTCAATGAATTTCCAATCCCTGTTCCATTAGTTTGTTCATTACCATATAAAACATATTTTTCAGGAATAGATCTATCATTACACCATTTTGTATCTTCTAATTTATCAGTGACATTTGACATATTAGTTTCATACCAATTTTCGATATAGGTTTTAAGAGTTGAATTAGCATATATAAGGTTTGAATTATCGCTTGCACTTGCACTATAAGCAATTCCACCATTTATTACTGAATTAGTTCCATTACAACTTGTTCCACTTGGTGTTCCATTATAAATAAGTTTTACTCCACCATCTTCAGTATTTCTTACTATTTTCCAACAGAAATTATTAAATAATACATTATTATTTGTGACATTTCCTCTAAAATAATATATTGGCATAGAATAGTTTTGTGTTTCACTCATTACAAAGTTTCCACTTTTAGATGCAGCTGCTGAGAAGTCTACTCCAATATCAGGTACAGCATTCTTTTTTAGAATTGCTAACATTGTTCCATCATCAGAAAATACTTGCCCTACTGTACAGTCATCATTTAATAAAATAATCTTACTTTTTCCTTCAACTGTTAATGTTGTATCTAGAGTTGACATTCCTGGTTTTACATCTTCTTCATCAAGTTCATGTTCACTTACTAGTTCAACTCCCATATTAGCAGTATCTCTACTTGCCCAATAATAATTATAACTATCTCCTGTATATGATACTACAACATATGCTTGTTCAAATTCACCATATGGAGAATCTCCACCTTTTTCTAATGCAATACACTTTGATGGGACATAATATGTTGCATCAACATCATAAAATGGTAATTGAGAACTGTTAACTTTTATCCTTGCTCCATTTATATAACCTTTTGCAGTTGTTATGTAAGCACTTTTTCTTGTTGATTGAATATATTCTGTTACACTTGGTATTGCTATTATCATTAATACACCAAGAATAATTATAACTGCTAAAAGTTCAATTAAGGTAAATCCTTTTTTGTTTTTCATTTTTCTTTTCTTCATAAACACACCTTCCAACACAACTTATCTTATCGTATTATATAATGTGATTATAATACAATATGCTTTTTATGTCAAAAAAAATACTAACGTATTGTTAGTATTTTAATTTAGAAATTTAAATTTGTTATCTCATTAATATTTTCTAATTGTACATATTTAATTTTTACTTTATCTCCTATTTTTATAAATGGTAGAACTTGTTCATTTATTTTTATTGATACTCTATATTTTTTATCTTGATTATCACTAAAATAGTAATATGTATTTCCATCGATCATTACTGTATATATATTTTTTATAATTACTTCACTTTCTAATGATGTTTCGTTATTAATTTGATTATTATTTTTTAAATAATTATCTTTTGCTTTAATTATTCCTTCGTTAGCATCTGTTACTACCACTTTTTGATAATTTTGAACATCTACAAAGGCATACATTTTAACAAGTCCTGCATTGTCTTTTAATGAAATCAAGTAAGTTGCTTTTCCATTTAAATTTATTAATAGTGGGAAGGTTGCATTGTATTTCATTTGTTGTACTTGTCCTTCAGCACTTGCCATTGCGGAATATTCTTCTGCTCCTGGAATTAAATAGTAATTAGTTTCTTTGGTTCTCATATTTGTAAGAATAAATCCTAGATTAGATTCATCACTTGCTACTGATGTTATTCCTGTGTATAAATAAATATCGTCATCTTGTGCAACATAGTTATATCCAGTTGTAGTAGCTACTACATTCTTTTGACCAAATATAGAATTCCAATATCCACCGTTGTATAATCCCCAGTCATTTACTTGACTTAAAATTAAATTAGCATTGTAAACGTGATCTACCCAGCTAGGAATTTCTTCAACATCATATTTTTTAGATTCACCTGTTATTGGGTTAAAAATAATTGCTCCAGATATTTCTTCTTTTAATCCAACGCCAGAGTACTTTATTGTAGTTACAATCCAATAAGGGTTTCCTTCTTCATCAAGTTCAAAACTATAGTCTCCAAAAATTTCTGTTGGGTAACTGAATCTTAGTTTTCTTGTTAGATTTTCATTAAATATAGCAGATGGCATGTATTTCATACCTTTTTCTAATCTTACTAAATTTGCTTTTCCGTTAGTTGAATCTACTAAAATGTATCCTGTAATTCCTTCATCTCTATTAGTGAAATACTTTATTAATCCAGCATATTCTAACGGTGTTACTCTAACAATACTATCTTTATAATTAATTTGTGTATAAAGGTTTGATACTGTAAATTGGGAAACTAAATCAGTCATTTCTCCCATTACTCTATCACCTATTTTTTGAGTAGATTCTTTATCTAGTAAAGGTACTCTTGAAAAATCAACAGGTTTTACTTCTGTTGCAAAGTCTTTTCCTTCATTTATTTTAATTCTTGAAGCATAACTTTTTGAATTAAAAAGTGGTGATAAAATAAAGTTTATTATCAGTATTAGTCCTATACCTATTGGTATAATTGATAACATTATTTTAAATCCCTTGGATAATTTTAATGTGTTAACATTACCATTACCTGATGCAAATCCTACTAAGCTTGTAAAACTTAATAGTAAGTAAAAACCGTATACTATAAACATAAATGTCCAAAATGCTGGAGCTGATAAGTTTATAGGTGGTAATACAAAATAGTATGCAATTAATGCAAATACTAACGTAATAATTATATTTACTATATTATTTCTATTAAATTTTTTTATTTTATTTTTCATTTATATCTCCTTTAGAATCTTCTTCCTCCGCCACCATGGCTTCTTCCACTACTTCCTCTGCTAGACGATATTCCTCCGCCGCTTCTTCCGCTACCTGATGAGCTGCTACCAATATATGTTCTACTTGTATATGTAGTAAGGAAATTATCAACAAATTGTCCATATTGAATTCCAGGAATATCTAGGTATTCATCTGCTTCTGTTGCAAGCTTTATACCTTTATGTTTTGAAATAAAAATATATGCCATTATTGAGGAAAGTGCTGTAGGAATTCCAAGTGTTAGTAACCAATTAATACTTTTTTTCTCAATTAAATCTCCATTTTCATCGATATAATAGTCATCTGCTGAACTTGAATATCCTTCTGTTGCATATCTCTCTGCTCTTACAACAAACGCTTTTGCTGCTTGATAATACTCTCCACTAGTCATATAAACATATGCTGCATCTAATAGTCCATCAATTCTTGCATCGTCATAATAAAGAAGTGCGTTTCCAGTTGTCGTAACATAGATTTCTCTTGTGTCCATATCTATTAAAAATAAAATACCATCATAGTTTTTACCTTTACCAAAGTAATTGTAATCATAAAAATCTTCTGCATACTCTTTAGCATCACTTTTATTGTTATCGTCTATTGTAACAACAACCATGTCCATATTATGTTCATCTATGTAATCAGTTATGAAGTTAAAAAGTTCTTCTTCCTCACCTTCAACAAATAAATCTGCAAAATCATAAATTTTTTCGTCTTCATCTACTTTAGGTGTATTTAATATATTATCTAAATTATTTTCATTTACTTCTATATCGTCCCAAATTTTTAGGTCATCTTCTGTTCTTTCTTCTACGTTAACAGTTGCAAAAACTGTGTGAGGCATTATAAAAATCAAAAATGTTAATATTAATAAACTAATCTTTTTCATACATCCTCCACTACACAAAATATGTTATAAGCCCAATAATTAAAGCTGAAACGATAAATATTAAAATCCAAAAAAGAAATGCCTTTGATTTAGAATATGGTATATCACCTATCATTTTTCCTGTTTGTCCATTCATAGCAAATGTATAAAGTTTGTCTTTATATTTTATATTTACCATCCAAACCGGAAGTAATACATACTGGATATCTTCTTTTTTTACTTCGCCTGTTTTTAATTCTGGAAGAAATCCTTGATAATTGATTTTGCTGTTTAAAACTTTGTAACAACTTTGTTTTGCTCTTTCTATTGATATTTTCTTTGCTTCTTCTGACTCAACATCATATTTTTCTGCTAAAAACCCTGATAAGTATGATGGGCTAAAATCACATAATTCATCATAATTAAATGGTTCTATTGAATTCATAATTGCATCATTAAATCTTACAGATCCATCTATTGGAATTCTTTCGAATTTGAATTTTGCATTTCTTTCAACATGATATGTATCTGTTTTAGTATGTCTATAATTTCCAGTTGTCCAAGTACTTACTCTTGTTCCTTTTCCTTTTATGTGACTATCCATCTCACAGCTATATAACCAAAAAGGAATATAAATTGCACTTAGTTCTTTTATATTTTTTTCAGCAGCAAATTCTTTTGGCATTAAGAATTTTCCTTTTCCTACAGCTTTAAATGCTTCAATTGCATCTTCTTTCGTTTTAGTAAAAGGAATAACTTTTGAAGGTGCAAATTTATCTGATAATCTATTTTTTAAAATTGCTGTATTTTTACAATATACACAGAATGTGGCAGCAGTATTTTTATCTGCTACAATTTTAGCTCCACAATCTTGACATTGATATTCATCCATTTCTATAGGTGTTTCTTTGTCTTTTTTTTCTGTTTTTTTAACCTTTGTTTCTTTAAAGTTTTCTTCATTATGTTTTAGGTCTTCTAATTTAAACTTACCACCGCAATACTCACAAATCCATCCTTTGGTTTTAGGATCATAATTTAAATTAGCATTACAGCTAGGACATTTATGATTAACTGTTTTCATTTTTCACCTCTTACAGATATATTATATAATATTTTTATTATTTTTTGTTATTTTCTTTCATTTTGTGTCACTATATATTCACCAGGTATTTTATGAATTAAAGATTTTTGCCTTTTTATATTGTAATATTTTATGTACGATAAACATCCCATAAAAAGAGCTAAAAACCAATAAAACAATGATCTCATTGTAAATAAACAAAATGTTCCTATGGCAAGACCAATTCCTGCAAGAACCTGATATAGAATTATCATTTTGTTATACATTTTTTCTCGTTTTAAAAGTAGCCCTATATTTTTTCTTGCCAATATATATTTATCATGATTATTTTTATCTTTAAAACAAAAAAAAGGTACTAATATTAAATCTATTTTTTTATTTGTTTCATTTGTTGTTTTTATAGTAATCGAATTTGAATTAGTATATTCTTCAACTCGTTGGTACAAAAATTTAGATGCAACTAAATCATATATTCGTTCATGGTGGATGATATTATCCATCTTAACAACGCTGTTATTAGTAATTACAGGGTTATAATCAACTATGTTGTCTTTTTTTATGTATGATGTTCCAATTATATCTTCACTATTAACCTGTGCAGGATATAGATGATTTTTTATGTTTCCACTAATACATATTTCATTTGTGACAACGTCATCGCCAACTTTTGTTTTGTATTCTGCAACTCCTGTCATATTAAAACTACACAAATACATTGGCAAATATACTTTTTCTAAATTAAATTCTTGTATTTCAGTGATGCTATAAAAGTTTTTTAGATTATCAATTGCTTCGGTTTGATTAATTTCAAAAGGAATTATTTTATTTACTCCAATATCTATTATTTTTTCTTCTATAACTGCAATTATATTTCCACAATATGAACATTCTTTAATTGACTCGATATCATGAACAAAAATTTTTGCACCACAGTTATCGCAAATGTAGAGATTTTTTTTAGCCATATACTTCACCTCTTTTGGAATTATTACTATACTTTATTATATTTTGATATAACTTGTTCAAAGTATTCATCTTCTGTTATTTCTCTATTTTCAAATAGAAGCAAAATCTTTTTCTTTTGTTTGTTCTTTTTTTTCATTATATGAGATGTACATGCAATTATAAAAAACATTATGATCCAAAGAGCCATAATTGCTGTAAAGCTTCCCCCTGGATTTTCTTTGCTTGATGGCATAATAAAAATTGAATTTAAAACCGTTATTCCCAAAAAAAGAAATAATAATAGTAATATCATTAGTTGATTGCTATTTTCATTTGAAATTGTTTTTTGATATTTTTGATATTTTTTTTCATCAAATTTTGGGAAGTCAAAGCATATTAAAACATTATCATCAATACAAAACATATAATTATGATATGTCTTTCCATTATAAATTGTACTAGTTGTGTAGACAGATAAATAAAAATTATGTTTTGTTTCTACAAATGCTTCTGCAGTAACCTCTTCTTCATAAATAAATTTAAATCGTCTAAAGTTTTTTATACAGGCTTTTTTAATTTCTTCAATTTCTGTTTCTTTTGAAAAATCAACATTCAAACTTTTTATATCAATAATTTTTTCTAATTTGTCTTTACTATATATTGCTTTGTGTGTTTCAAGCGGAATATATAGTAATGCTTTTTTTTGATTATAATTAATTTGATCTGAAGTTGGTACTGGCAAATTATATATTTGATACTCTTTTGATATAGATTTATCTCTTTGAGCACTAACTTTAACGTATCCTTCGTATACTCTACATCTTATATATTCTAAATTTAAATCACTTTCAAAAAACTCTTTTGGTATGAATTTTTTTATTTTTTTTAATTCATTATAATATCTTTTTTTGGCTTGTTCTTGGGTCATAGACATGGGTATTAATCCATTAATAATTTGTTTATTTTCCTCAAGGTGACTTTTGCAATTTGGACATAAAAGATTACCCTCAATTTTAGATTTTGTTTTGTATTTGTAATTACAGTTTGAACAAAAATATGTATATATGTCCATTTTCTCTATTATATTATTAACATTAAATTCAGTTTTTATTGTGGGATCAAATGTTTTATTACAATAAATACACATTAGAATATTATTATCATTATACTCAATTTTACCTCCACAACTTGGGCATTTATAATTTATTTTTCTCATATCTTCACCTACTATAAAATAGTACCATATTTTAACAAATAAAAAAAGGAATTATTATCCCTTTAACTATTGTTTTTTTCTTCCTTTTTTTAATTTTGCTAATGCATATACTAATGAATTTTTTGGTCCAGTTGTAAGAATTCCTTTCATAGTTTGACCATGACTAGATGATTTTATTATTTCTGTTAAATATCCTTTTATACTTTCTCTAATAGAATCTAAATTATCTTCATTAGATAATTTTGTATCAATAGATGCTTCTATTCTTTCGTATAAAGCTGTTGGTAACTCTTTCATTGCCTTAAATAATTTTTTATAGTTAATTTTAATTGTATTATCTTTATTAACGGTAAATAAATCTGTTTTATCTTTATATTCTTTATCAAAATGATCTTTACTACCACTAGCAAGTTTCTTAATTTTATTAGGGTCTTCTGCTTTTAGTTTGTTTCTATTATCTCCCATATATGATAAAGAACAAATTTTTTGATATAAATCATCTAATGTTGGATTTTCTTTATCTAATAGTAAAAGTGCTGTTGTTAAAGCATTTCTTTTATTAATTTCATTTGCTTGTTCTATTTCTTTATCAGCAATTGCAGTAAACATCTCTTTTTGAAATCTTCCTGCAATATAAAATGTTTTCCAGTTTAATAAATCATCTAAAACGTCCTTTTTTTCTATTACACCCATTTTATAGGTATCATCACCATAATCAATGTGAGTTGTATAACAGATAGCAGCATGCTTTCTTAGTCTCGTGCTTGATGCATATCTAAAATAAATTTGTGGTGTAAGTTTATACATGTATTTGTTTTTCTTTAAATTTTCTTCATAGAATTTTTTAATATCATCGACGATGACAATTAAATCAACTTGTTTTTTTTCATTTTCTTTGTATCCACTTTGATAAGCAATACTTGACCCATAGGCTTTTACAGATACTGTTTTTGGAAGTGTACCTATAAATTTAATAATTCTTTCTCTTATGTTTAAATTTTGCATAATAACTCCTTACTACAAGATAATTATAATAAAAAAAAAGAAAGATTACAAACTAATCTTTCATTCACACTTATCAGAGAATAAAACATCTGCATTATATAACTGCTTATAATTCTTTTTTCTTACTTTGTCTTTGCTGTTTGAAAAAAGAAATGTATCAGTTGCTTCCCATAATAGAACCCATCCAATTACATATATTACTTCGTTATAAACAAAGTTAAATAAACTACTATTTAGGTGAGAGCATGCAATAAAGAATGCGCCAAAGATAGAAAACATAATTGCTTTTAGAACTCCTTGTTTTATTGATGATTTACAAGAGTAAATTTTTAATCCATAATATGACTTAATCATTTCTATTATTTTCTTTTTTTCTTCATCAGATAAATCATCAGAATAAAACTCAATATTTATTTTATATTTATTTGGAATATTCTCTGCTTCTTCTGTAATATATTCAATAAGGTCTTTGTTTATTGTTAATTGTCTTGGGTCTCTTATATTAAAAAACTCTTCTTTATCATTTATTAAAACTTTTATAACTGCTTTATTTCTTAAAACATAATTATTCTTTATATATTTATCATAATTAAATTTAATATTTTTCATAAACACCTACTCATTGTTGTATTGAAAATTATCAACTAGCCAGTTATCTTTATCTTTAACTATTGTTAGGTTCTTTTCTATTACATAGTAGCTAATAATTCCTTCTTCATTTTCTATATAGTTTGATAGTGTAGCAACACATGATAATTTATCTTCTTTTATTGATACGTTGTCAATGGTAATTTTACTTGTTTTATATCTATTTTCTTCTGGAATATCCATCATAAAATATATTTCATCGTCTTTTTCTATTGTGAAATTACCATTTGAAAAAACAGTATCTTCTAATTGATTTTTTCCACGTTTTGTAAACATTTTATTAATTACACTAGAATAATTATTTATTTTATATAATGTTTTACCATCTATTTCCTCTATCGTTGTTTCAAAAACTTCATCTGGTTTTTCATAAACTTTTATTATATCTGTTATAACATCATTCATAATGCTTATAGCATCATCTCTAGTTAATTCAGTATTAGTATTATTAGTATTTACTTTGCTTGTTTTACTATTATATAAAGTATAACTGGTCATAATTAACAGTAGCCCAGCTACAACACATATTAACGCTTTCTTATTCATAGAAGTCCTCCTATAGTAATAATTATAGTATACTAAAATTATTATTTAAAGTCTTTTTCTTCAAAATCAATTATTTTTAATTTAGCTTTATAATCTTTCAATAGTTCAGTTACAAAGATTGATGGATTATTTTTTGATGTAAAAATATATACCTTATTCTTGGTTCTTGTTAATGCTACATAAAACAGTCTTCTTTCTTCACTATATAAAAAATTGTCATTATCTTTTTTTAAGTATTTTAGAAGGTTGTTTTCTTTAATTTTATTTGGGAAACCTAAAGTATTATCAGTAACATTTAAAATAATAACATTTTCTTCTTCTAGGCCTTTTGAAGAATGAACCGTTAAATATCTAATGTTTTTTGTAAAGTTTTTTATATAAATATTTTTTAAATTATTACAAGTTATTTCATTATTAAGTAAAAGTTTTATATCGTTATTATTACGACCTAATACCAAGATATTATCTAAATCTTTGACAATAGTTACAAAATCATTTGAAATATTTTTTGAATAAACAATGATTATAGATTTATAAATATATTTTTTGGAAATAAGTTTTTTCTTAATTTGTTTTTTATTTTTTATAATAAATCTACTAGAAATATCTACAATATCTTTAGGATTTCTATAAGTATTTTTTAGTTTAATAATTTTAGAATTACTAAAGTTCTTTTTAAAATTTAAGAATAATTCAATATCACAACCATTAAAACTATAAATTGATTGATAATCATCTCCTACTGCCATTAATGAAACATCAAACTTCTCGATGATTTTTTTTATTAAATTATACCTTACCAGTGATGTATCTTGGAATTCATCAATAATTATATATTTATATTTAAAATAGTCTTTTTTAGATATTGCCTCTATTGATAGACTTAACATATCATCAAAATCTATCACTCCATATGAATTTAATTCCTCTTGATATAATATATAAATTTTAAATATTATAGTTAGTAGAATTCTTTCATCTACATCTATATTTTTATTAAATAATAATGAATAAAAAAAGGATAATGAATAATCATTTGCTTTAAATGTTTTAATAAAAAAAGAGGTTGTTTTTTTAAAGTAGAAAATAAATTCATCATATTTATAATAATTATCATTTAAGTATAAAGATAAAAGTTTATAATCATTTTCAAAATAAATAATAGAAGTAAAGTACTCTTCTATTATGTAATCTAAAATAGTAGAACTTGCAATTGAATATTTTTTTAAATTAATAATATCTAGTGCTAATTTATGAAAAGTTTTTACATCTATTTTTAGATTACTTTTTTCAAGAGAATTAATTAGTGAATTAACACTTTCATTAGTAAACGAAATACATATAATGTCTTTTTGTTTTAATCCACATTCTTCTATTAGATATTTTACTTTTCCTACAATCGTTAGTGTTTTTCCACTCCCTGCTCCTGCTACTACTAAATATCTTTTTAAATTACATTTTACTGCTTTAGTTTGATACTTATCTAATTGTTTATTATTAACAAGATAAGTTTTATTCTTAAAAAACATTACTTAAATAAATCAAATAGTTATTAAAATTATAGAACAAAAAAAGGATAATACCTAAGCGTTATCCTCATTTCCTTTTTTATTTTTACTTGCTACTTTAAATTTTAAAGCCATTTTTAATGGACTTGGGCTATTTTTTTCTGGTAATGCGTTTTCCATTTGTTTTCTTATTTCCCTTTCCACTTTTAATCTTTCATTAATGTCTAGTTCAATTATTGAATCACAAATTTTGTATAGATAGAATCCTGTTATTTGATCAAAGTCACCTTCGTTGTTTGCTTTATTCATTGCATTATGATATTCAGTTCTTTCATTTACTTTGATGTATACTGGAGGAATTCCTGCTTCCTCAAAAATTCTATTAATAAAGCATCTTACAGTTCTTCCATTACCATCTTCAAATGGGTGTATTTTTATTAATGCACATTTTAATTTTATACATTCTCTGACAAATCTAAATAGTTGAGTATAATCATCAGATTCTCTCATTTCTTTTGCAACTTGCATTAATCTTTTTACTGTATCTTCATATTTTAGAAATTCATCAAAAATAAATGAATAGTCACATGTTTCTGTTCCAGTTCCTGGAAGATATACATTTCTTTTTCTAAATTGTCCACCTGCTTCTGGATATGGGCATTTTGAATAAAGTTTTCTGTGAAGTTGCATTATACTAAACATTTCAAATTCTTCACTTGGTATTGTGTGAATGTATTCGTACATTTCAGCAAGCCCTTCAATCTCTTGTTTTTCATGAATATCTTCTAATTTACTTTCACTTTTTATATATCGATTTACAAAACTTCTTTTCAATGAATCGAAGTTTGCTCTATCAATATCTTCAGAATAATAAAGTCTTATTAAATTAATTGGAACATTTGCATCCGCTGAGTATAACATTCCGCGATACTTTCTATATTTATAACCTAAGAATGAATCAACCAAAATTTGTTCTAAATTTAATTCTCCCATAATACACACTCCCCTAATTGCTTGGTAATTATATCATAAAACGTACTTTTTGTCAAATTTTAGCACTCTATCTTGACAAGTGCTAAAATAGTGATATAATTCTACTTGATAAGGAGGGATAATATGAATAATCAAAATCCATATCAAGAAAATTTAGAGAATGTTCTTGAAAAATATGGGCGTGACATAGTTAAGTCTGTTAAAGATGGAAAAATTGATCCAGTTATTGGGCGTGATGAAGAAATTCGTAGTATTACTAGAATCTTATCTAGAAAAACAAAAAATAATCCAGTGTTAATTGGTGAAGCTGGTGTTGGTAAAACTGCAATAATAGAAGGACTTGCTCAAAGAATTGTTAAGGGAGATGTTCCTAATTCACTAAAAAATAAAACTATTTGGGAATTAGATATGGGTGCTCTTGTTGCAGGTGCTAAATATAGAGGTGAATTTGAAGAAAGACTTAAGGCTGTTTTAAAAGAAGTTAAAGAATCTAACGGTGAGATAATAATGTTTATTGATGAAATTCACATGATTGTAGGTGCTGGTGGTATGGAAGGTGCTATGGATGCCGGAAATATGTTAAAACCAATGCTTGCTCGTGGAGAAATACATTGTGTAGGTGCAACTACTTTAAATGAATATAGAAAGTTTATTGAAAAAGATAGTGCACTTGAGAGAAGATTTCAAAAAGTATTAGTATCAGAACCAACAGTAATAGATACAATTACTATTTTACGTGGTCTTAAAGAAAGATTTGAAGTATACCACGGAGTAAATATTAAAGATAAAGCATTAATTGCTGCTGCTACACTTTCTAATAGATATATTACAAATAGATTTTTACCTGATAAAGCAATTGATTTAGTAGATGAAGCGTGTGCTACTGTAAAGGTGCAAATGGAATCTGTTCCTACTGAACTTGATACGCTAACTAGAAAAATTATGCAACTAGAAGTAGAAAAAGCTGCTCTAAAAAAAGAGAAAGATGATTTTTCTAAACAAAGAATTCTTGAACTTGATGAAAAAATTAATTCACTAAAAGAAAAAGAATCTAGGCTTAGAGCTGATTGGGAAAGTGAAAAGGATATTAATAATAAAATAAATAAGAAAAAGGAAGAAATAGAAAAGAAAAAGCGCGAACTTGAAGCTGCAGAAGATAATTATGATTTAGAAAAAGCTGCAATTTTAAAACATGGAACTATCCCTACTCTAGAAAAAGAATTAAAAGAACTTCAGGCAGATAATAAAAATGAAATATTAAGTGATACAATTGATGAAGAAAGTATTGCTGCAATTATTTCTAAATGGACTAATATTCCAGTTAGTAAGTTAGTTGGTGAAGAAAAACAAAAACTTCTTAATTTAGAAGAAAATATGAAAAAGCGTGTTATGGGACAAGATGATGCAATAAAACTTGTAAGTGATGCTATAGTTCGTGCTAGAAGCGGTATTAAAGATCCTAATAGACCAATTGGTTCCTTTATATTCCTAGGGCCTACTGGTGTTGGTAAAACTGAAGTTGCAAGAACTTTAGCATATGAACTTTTTGATGATGAAAGACACATGATAAGAATTGATATGAGTGAATATATGGAAAGTCATTCAGTAGCAAGATTAATTGGTTCTCCTCCAGGATATGTTGGATATGATGATGGTGGACAATTAACTGAAGCTGTTAGAAGAAATCCTTATAGTATTGTATTATTTGATGAAATAGAAAAAGCTCATAAAGATGTATTTAATATACTACTTCAAATACTTGATGATGGTAGAATTACTGATTCTCAAGGAAGAACTGTTGATTTTAAAAATACTATTATTATAATGACATCTAATCTTGGAAGTGAATATATTCTAGATAAAGTACAAAATAGTAATACTCTAGTAATGGATGAATTAAAGCATACATTTAAACCTGAATTCTTAAATAGAATTGATGAAATCATAATCTTTAAGTCTCTTGATAAAAATGTTGTATATCAAATATTAGATAAGATAATTAATGATATAAACAAAAGACTCGAAGATAAGAAAATTACTATATCTTTAACAGACAAATCTAAAGAATTTATTATAGAAAATTCATATGATGAAAAATATGGAGCAAGACCTATTAAAAGGTATGTATCAAGAAACATTGAAACATTACTTGCAAAAGCTATAATAAATGAAGAAATTAAATATAAAGAAAACATTATAATTGATGTTAATGAAGATGTTTTATTCATAAAAAAAGACTGTTAGAAATAACAGTTTTTTGTATTTACACACTTCCCCAAACCTATTTATTGTTCTCAACTCTATCTTTAAAATATTCAATAAGCACTTTTAAAGTATCATTATCTTTTACAGAAGATATCCCATTTGTACCATTAGTTATTGATTCTTCAAATATTTGGAATTGTTCAGTTAAATTTTCTTGTTCATCTAATTTACAAGTAAAATAGTAATTTTTATTCTTATAATATCCTTGGTCTAAAATCATAATTTTTTCTTCTGTGTGTAAGGTTAATATTTTATTAATCATATTTTGCATAATTATTTTCTTCTTTCTAATGTATTTTCAGTTTGATAAATTACTTCTGTATTTGAATAAATTTTCCATTTTTCTATATCATTATTTTCTGGAATATTTTCAGGATTAATTACATAACCGCCATCATGCCATTCTGTGTATTGATTATTATCTTGAATAGGTTCTCTAGTTTGTTTTTGAATAATTAGATTATCTCCCTCTAGATTCAAACATCCTGCAAACATATATCTTTCTAATTCAGAATTAGCACAGCTTTCATCAGCGACTATTAACCCACTACTAGGCCTAAATTCGCTATATTCTCCTGTTTCAGAATTTTTTTGTCTTGTTTCTTTCCAACAAAGTGGTAATTTTCCTAAGTCAATAGCAACTTCTGAAGCAAGCCCCATATATATATATCGTTCTGTAGCAGAATCAACTAAAACATCATGTGTAATAGTAAATTCTGGTATTTTCATCCAAGTTGAATATTCTCCTGTTTCTTGATTTAAAAACCTAACCTCTTTTTGCCAAACTTTTTTATGTGGTACTTTTTCATCTACTATCATACTCATACTAAAATTATTTTCATCTTTTTTTAAATTTGAATCACTTGTCATACTTGGATTTACCATTGCGATTATAGATGCTAGCAAGAAGGCTCCTATTGCTTTTTTCAAATTGCTCTTTTGTTTTTTTTGCTCCGTTGTGGATTCAGAAACGTCAACTATTTGATAGTGTTCATCTGTCATTTTTATTCCTCTCATTTCTTACTTTTCTTATTTTATTATATATTACATTCATACAAAATTCAAGTTATAATAAGGTATGGC
>JAGALD010000070.1 GCA_017625395.1 Bacilli bacterium
AATTACAGTAACAGCAGAGGATAATTCAACAAATGTTTATACTGTTAAAATTGTAAGAGAAGGAAATGATGATGCAACATTAAAAGACATCAAATTAGATGGAACATTAATAGATGGATTTGCATCAGGAACAACAACATATACATTAGAAGATATAACAACAGATATAACAAAATTAAATATTACAGCAACAGCTAATGATTCAAATGCAACAGTAACAATAACTGGAGCAGATGCAATCAAAGTTGGAGATAACACTATAACAATAACAGTAGTAGCAGAAGATGGTAAAACAACAAATACATACACAATAAATGTTAAAAAATTATCTAGTGATAATACATTAAAATCATTAAGTGTTAACAAAGGAACATTAAATCCAACATTCGTATCAGGAACAAAAGAATATACTGTTACAATGGAAGAAGATGTAACAACAATTAATGAAAGTATGATCACAGCAGTAGCAAATCATGAAGGAGCAACAATTGTTTACGATACAGAAAAAACAATTAATACTTCAAATGCTACAGAATTTATAATCACAGTAACAAGTGAATCAGGTTTATCTGAAACTTATAAATTAAATGTTATTAAAGCAAAAAATAGTAATGCAACATTAAGTAGTTTATCAGTAGATGAAGGAACTTTAAGTCCAGCATTTGCATCAGGAACTACATCATATACAGTAAATGTAGGAAATGAAATTGATAAAATAACAGTAAATGCAGAAGCAACAGATTCAAATGCAGATGTTGAAATTGAAGGTGCTGATTCATTAGAAGTTGGAGAAAATACAGTAACAATTACAGTAACAAGCGAAGATGGAACTCCAAAAGTATATACAATAAAAGTTATTAAAGCAGGAAGTTCTGATGCAACATTAAAATCAATTAAAGTTAATGATGTATTAATTACAGGATTTGATGCTGAAACATTAGAATATACATTACCAAAAGTTGATTATGCAACAACAACATTAAAAATATCTGCTGAACCAAATCATTCAGAAGCTAATGTTGAAGGTACAGGAAACATAACATTAAAAACTGGTAATAATGTTATTGAATTAACAGTAACAGCAGAAGATGGAACACCAAGAACTTATAAAATCAATGTTGAAAGAGAAGCAAATAATGATGCAACATTAAAATCATTAAGTATTGGAAGTTATAAATTAAGTCCTGACTTTAATAAAAATACATTAGAATATACAATAACAGTAACTGAAACTACAGAAGTATTAAGTCAAAGTGAAGTTAAAGCAGAAGCTACTGATGCTAATGCAACAATAACATTAGATGCTGATTTATCTTTATCTTCAACTGGAAATAATGTTTATAATATTAAAGTAGTAGCAGAAGATGGTAAAACAACAAATACATATAAAGTAAATGTTATTAAGCCAAAATCAACAGATGCAACATTAAAATCATTAAATATTAGTGGTGGAATATTAAATCCAGCATTTACATCAGGACAAAAAACATATGATGTAACAATGCCAAATGGAACAACTAAATTTAATAAAGATGTTATTACAGCAGTAGCAAATCATGCTAAAGCATCAATTGCATATTCAAATGAAATTACAATTAATAGTGAAACAGCAACAGAATTTGTAATAACAGTAACAGCAGAAAGTGGTGCAACTGAAACTTATAGATTAAATGTAAAAGCAAGTGCAGAAGAAAGTTTAAATGAAATAACTTCAACAAAACATACAATTGATGGTGATAATATTAAAACTGTTAAAGTGTATGAAACAGCACTTGAATTAAAAAATAATTTAGATAACGAAAATGAATATTTAGAAGTATGGTCAGCTGATGAAAAAACAAAAATTGCTGATAATGAACAATTAGCAACAGGTATGATCGTAAAATTAATCAAAAATGGTAAAGAATTAGATAGAAAATTAGTAGTTATAAAAGGAGATACATCTGGAGATGGTGAAATTGATTTATTTGATGCAGTAATGATATTAAATCATTATCTTGAAAAATCATCATTAAAGAATGCTTATTTACAAGCAGCATATGTAAATCCAGATACAGAAATCGACTTATTTGATGCGGTAATGATATTAAATCATTACCTAGGAAAGACATCATTACATTAGGAGGCTAGTATGAAAAGATTAAAAGGGTTAAAAATATTTCTTGTTTTAACAATAATTTGTTCAATATTTTCAATAAATACAACAGTATTTGCAGCTAGTGCAGCAGTTGAATTAAGAGGTAACTCTACTGCAACTGTTGGTGAAAATATTACAATTACTATGTATGTGTCTAATGTAAGTGGTGCAAATGGTGGAATAGTAAGTGTTGGTGGATCATTAAAATATGATCCATCATACTTGCAATATATATCAGGAACTGGTGCAAGTAGTCCATATCAATTTCAAAGTAATAAAATTGCAGATGGAAATTATAAGATAGCTGGTCTTGATACATCATTATCAAATGGTATAACACAAGAAACAAAAGTATTTACATTTGTATTTAAACCTTTAAAAGAAGGTTCAACAACTATAACTTTAGAAGGAGCATCATTAACTGATACTTCACAAAAAGTAACAACTTCGGTAAGTCCAAAAACTATAACAATATCAGCAGCTGCTCCAAAGAGTAGTGATGCAACATTAAAATCATTAAGTGTTAGTGGATATAGTATATCACCAAGTTTTTCTTCCTCTACAACTTCTTATAATGTAACTGTACCATCAACTGAAAGTTCAGTAACTATAAATGCGGCAGCAAATCATAGTGCTGCAAAAGTAAGTGGTACAGGTAAAATAAATTTAAGTGGTGATACAACTAACGCTACAATTAAAGTAACAGCAGAAAATGGAACAACTAAAAATTATACAGTAACAATTAATAGAGAAAAAGCAGTAACACCTACACCAACACCAGATAATAAAAGTAGTGATGCAACATTAAAAAGTTTAGATGTTAGTGGATATACATTAAGTCCAGCATTTAGAAGTGATGTAACTACTTATTCAATGAAAGTTGAAAATGGTGTAACAGGTTTAAATGTAAATGCAGTAGCTAATGATTCAAAAGCAAGTGTAAGTGTAAGTGGAAATAAAGGATGGAATGTTGGAAATAATACAATAACAATAAAAGTAGTTGCAGAAAATGGAACAGTAAACAATTACTTAGTTAATGTAACAAGAGCAGCAGCTCAAGCACAAACTCAAAATCCAACAACTACAACACCTGCAAAAAAATCAACAGATAATTATTTAAAAAGTTTAACAATTTTATCAGCACACGAAATTACACCAAACTTTGATAAAAATGTTACAAGTTATAACATTGTAGTTCCAAATGATGTAACAAATTTAGATTTTGAAGCAATTAAAAATAGTAGCAAAGCTACAGTTTCTATAACAGGAGATAGTACTTTAAGTACAACAAATGTTAATGTAATTCAAATTACAGTAACAGCAGAAGATAACAGTATTCGTATTTATACATTAAATGTAACAAGAAGTGCTTATAAAAATGGAGCATATTTAAAAGAATTAAATATTAATGGTGCAGAATTATCACCAAAATTTGAACCTGATATATTAGAATATAAAACTAATGTAAGTGGTAAAGTTAATGAATTAGACATTACAGCAACACCAAGTGATAGTTCATCAAAAGTTGAAATAATTGGTAATAATGATTTAAAAGAAGGTAATAATTCAATTTTTATTAGAGTAACTGATAAAAATGGATTTACTCAAATATATTCATTAGACGTTGTAAAAGAAGAAGCAGTATCAACAATTTTAGGATTTACTCATATGCAATTTTTAGGAATCCTATTTATAATATTATTATTCTTAATCCTATTAGCAATAATCTTCTATTTACTACGTAGAAAAAATGAAAAAGAACTTGCTGAGAGTAAAAATTCTACCCCTATTACTCCAAATACTCCAGCACCAAATGTATTTGAATTTAAACCAGAATTTAACTTTAATTCAAAAAATTCATCAGATGATGATACAATTTTAGGAAATCCAAGTCAAAATAATTTTGATACAAAATTAGAACATAAAAATAAAGATTTATTAACATATGATAATGAACCTAAAAAACGTACAGATATATATGAAGCAAAATATGAGGAAAAATATGATCCTTATGATGAAATTGTAACAAAGGATGAATTATATGATGCTTTAAAAGAAGCACAAGAAACAAAAAATGTAGATAAATTAAATATGTTATTAGAACAAGAAAAATTAAATAGAAAAAAAGAAGAAATTAGACAACAAGAAGAACAAAAGAAACAAGAAGAAAAAATGAGAGACTGGAGGTAATTTTATGAAAAAAATAAGTAGATTATTTACAACTTTCATTTTTTTCTTTTTTCTCTCTTTAAGTCCATTAGTAGTACATGCAGCAGGTAGTGCATCAACTGGATTTAGTGGAAATGGTAGTGTTTATGTTGGAAATACTATTGAAGTAACATTATATGTAGGTAGTGTTAGTGGAACAACAAATAATGGTGGTTTAGCCGCATTTGGTGGTAATATATCATATCCAAGTGATAAATTAGAATTAATAAGTAGTCAATCATTAGCACCTTTTACAATTCAAATGAATGGAACTAAATTAGGTGGTTTTGGACAAAATACAATTAAAGGTCGTTCAAATATAATGAAATTTACTTTTAGAGCAAAAGCTTTAGGAAGTGCAACAATTTCATATAGCGGTAGTAGTCAACCAGATTCAGAAGCATCTCCTGTTTCTATATCAGGTTCAAGTAAAACTATTAGTATTACAAACCCACCAAGTTCAAACAATAATTTAGCTAGTTTATCAATTAGTAATGGTAGTATTAATTTTAATAAAAATACAACAAGTTATAGTGTTTCAGTTCCATCTAACGTAACAAGTGTAAATGTTAGTGCATCTCCAGAAGATGGTGGAGCTAGAGTATCAGGAACTGGTACAAGAAATTTAAATTATGGAAATAATAGTATAGGTATAACAGTAACAGCTCCAAGTGGTGCTCAAAAAACATATACAATCAATGTTAATCGTAAAGATGATAGAAGTTCAAACAATAAATTAGCAAGTTTAAGTGTTAATGGTGGAAGTTTAAGTCCAGCATTTAACGCAAATACAGAAGTGTATAGTGTATCAGTACCATTTAGTGTTGATAATTTAAAAGTAAATTATAAAACACAAGATGGTAAATCAAAAGTTAGTATTTCTGATACAGCACTTGTTGCAGAAGAAACTAGAGCAGTATATATAACAGTAACAGCAGAAAATGGTGCTCAAAAAACATATACAATAAATGCTAGTAGAGGTAAAGATCCAAATAAAGTATTATCAACAAATAACTTTTTATCAAAACTTGCAGTATCAGAAGGAAGATTAAGCCCAGCATTCAATAAGGAACAACTTGAATATATAGTATATGTACCTTATGAAGTTGAAAAAGTTTCATTTGAAACAGATGTTGAAGATAAAAAATATGCAACTGTAAAAATAGATGGTCCTGAAAAATTAGACGTAGGAAACAATAATTATAAAATAAATGTTACTGCAGAAGATAGTTCAGTAAAAACTTATTCAGTTACTGTTGCAAGAGGTATCAACATGACTGGTGAAAAATTAAGCTCTAATATTTATCTTAAAGAAATTAAGATAAAAGGTGGTTCATTAAAAGAAAAATTTGATAAAAAAGTATTTAGTTATAAATATACTGGTGGAAAAGTAACAGCAATCCCTGAAGATGAAAATAGTGAAGTATCAATGATTGAAAGTGATAATAGCGTAGTTATTATGGTTAAATCACCATCAGGAGAAATTGGTACATATACATTAATTTTATCTAAAATAAATGTTGTTGGAATCATTGTTTATATTTTATTAGGATTAGGAATAGTTGGTAGTGCAATTGTTGGATACAATGTAGCTAAGAAAAAATATTCAACTGAAGAACCAACAAAAAAAGAAAAGAAGAAAAAGGATAAAAAAGGAAAGTTAGACAATAAAAATCAAGAAAAGACAGAAAATTAGTTTTCTGTTTTTTTTATTGAAAAGGTTTTATTTACACATATTTTATGTTATAATTAAAAAGAGGTAGGTAGGTAATATGAAGGAATTATTTAACAAATTTAAAAATAAATTAGTTGAAAACAAAAAAATAGCATTAATAGCAGTAGCAATTATTGTTATTATAATAGTTGCGATAATTGTAATTTCAAACATTAATAGTAATAAAGAAGTTACAAAATTAGATTATAATAAAGAAACAGACACTTATGAAATAGGTGGAGGAAAAATTATAATTGAAGATGATTTTGAAATTGGATATGATGTAGTAACTAAAAAATATACAGTTTATGGTACAATCACAAATAAAACAGATAAGGAATATAAAGAATTAGAATTAAAATTTGAATTCTACAATCAAAAGAAAGAAGTGATTGGAGATGCTCTAAAAACTATTAAAAACTTAAAAGCAAATGATAAAACAGATATGAAATTTTCTTTAGATAAACAACCATCACAAATGATTTATGATTATAAAATCGTTGATGTAAAAGCAAAATAAAAGAAGTTTTACATTTCTTTTTATTTATATTTAGTAGGCGGTGAAATTTATGAAAAATATTAACAAGAAAACATTTGCCATAATATCAATAATTATATTAGTTATAATTGTTGGAATAATTATTTTAGTAAATGTAATAGGTAATAAACCATTAAGTCAAGAAGAAAAACTAGAAGAATTATTTACTACAATGAGTGTAGAATATTATGAAGATCATTATTACAATTTAGTTGGAACAACACAAGAAGAAAGAGAATCTTTTTTAAAAAAATTTAAATCTACTGGAATTCAATTTAGTTTAGATAGTTTATCTCGTTATAATGCTGAAGTTAATAAAAAAAGAATTGAAGAATTTGTTAATCTAGAAACTAATGAAAAATGTGATATATATGAAACTACTGCAGTTGTATATCCAAAAGAACCTTATAAAAAAGATTCATATGAGATTAAAGTTAAATTAGATTGTGGATTTAAGAAAGAAAAATAAAAAAATGTATAAAAAAGAAGAAGTTTAATTTTAAATAACTTCTTCTTTTAATATTATCTAAATAAATTTTTGATTTGAGATAAAAAGTTACTAAATAAATTTTGTGCTTTTTTAAATATAGTTTCTTTTTCTTGAGTAACTTCTTTAACCTCAACATTTATTTTTTCTACTTTTACTGGTTTATTAATAACTTCTTCTACCTTTGTTTCTTTTTCAATTTTTTCAACTTTTTCAACATTGTTATTTACTGTTTGTTTAACAACAACATTTTCTTTTACTGGTGCAATGTTTTCAATAACTACAGGTTCTTCTTTTTCAATAGAAATGTTTTTAGTAATTACAGTTGTATCAATATAACTTTGACTATCAGTTAATCTAGCATCATTTAATGAAATTGAAGTATTACCTTCATCAATTGCTTTAAATGTAATTTCATAAACAGTAGTTGTATTATAAATACCATTAGCTAAAGTCATATCTAATCCAGCAAGTTTATAATTACCTTCACCAATTTTATTTGTTTGAAATTGATATGGTGCATTAACTTCTTTAGATGAAACATATTCTAATTTAGTATTGTCAAATAAGATATTTCCCCCCATACTAACAACACCATCATATGTATCTTTAATATCAGATACATTCATTGAAACAGTAAATGTTTCACCAACTTTAACATTGTTGTTACCTGAAAAAGTAACTGTAGCATTTCCCATTGCTTCAACAGGTGAAGCAGATAGCATTAAACCTATTAATGCAGTTCCGATCATAAATCTTTTTTTCATAAATTATTCCCCCTTTAATTCATGACGTCCCCTTTTCATTGATGTTGCGCGCTATTATATCACAAAGTTTTAAAAAAAGCAAATCTTTTTTAATTTTTGTTGACATTTATTTGTAAAATATTATTGTAAAATATAGTTTATCCTTATAAAATAAGGGTTAAATTCATATATAATATTATGATTTAATTTTGTAAAAATATACCTTAGTTATTCAAAATAACTAAGGTTCTTTTTTTTTATACCTTTTTAGTAAATTTGTTTTGATTTAGGTATAAATTATGATACAATAATTTTAGTTTTTATCTTGGAATACAATTAATTGAAATGAGGGAAATATATGAACAATAAGTTTTTTAAGCAGATCTATGATATTTCAACATGTGTTTTAAAGAAAGATAATAATGTGGAAGATAATTCAATTAATATTGATTCATCAAAATATATATTAAAAAAAGATGAAATAGAAAAATCAAATATTAAATTTTATCCATATTTATTTAAATATGAAAAGATAGGTTCATTAGAAGTAGATGAAGATTATAATTTTAAATTAAATAATAATAAATTAGTTTATGAAAGTGGATTAATATTATCATATATTGAAGATGATAAAGAATGGACTATTAATAATTTATTTTTATCAGAATCAGATAATGAAGAAGCTGGAATGTTAGAATATAATAAATTGCTAAGTATGATTAATGATAATAATATTGATAAATTATGTGAAATGATAGTGGAATATTTGAAAAAATAACAAATAGTCCAAAAAAGGACAAATTCATCCCAAATAAGTATTTATAGCAGATTACTTTTATCTTGCTTTAATATTTTCAAGTGGTATAATGGTGTAAAATGAGTTAATTACGTACAGAGAAACATTGTTTTCTCTGTTTTTTATTCATTTTAATTATTTAGGACTTGACATATTGCTTTTTTTTGATAAAATAAAAGACAATTATTTTGAGGTTCTGAATAGTTGTGCTATTTGGAAATTTGTATTTAAAGTAGAAGAAGCAGTATCAATTTCTATTTAAGTTTTTGGTCGCTTCTTCTCTTTTTTTGAAATGGTGATGGCATGAAAAGAATAAGAGAGTTAAATCCATTAAGAAGTACAAAAGTATATTATTTAAAAAATAATAAGTTTTTTGCACCAAAAAATACAGATAAATCAAATAGAATAATTATCAAAGAAAAAGAGAAAGTTGTAGGTTCTGTCGCCTTAATTTTCTCTTTTTTCTTTATATGAAAGGGTGGTTACTATGGACTATAATACAGAAGAAGTCGAAGAATTAGTTGATGATTTTACATTAACAAAAAAGGAACTAGAAGAATATGATCTAGATGCAACAAAGGAACTTGTTGAAAATAAAATTAAGGATTTAAAAAAGGCTAGAAACAGATTTGTAAATGGCTATCATGTTAGAGTAACAGTAAGTTATAAACCTAGACTAGAAGGTTTTACAAATCATATAAGTGATCCTGTTGGAAAAATGATAGAAAATAAACTTGATTCGGAACAAGAATATAATGAATTTAATATAAAGTTAGAAAAATTATATTCTATAATGTCAAAACCTGAAATAGCATATATAAATGATTGTTTAATATGTAATAAAAGTGAGGCATCAGTTAGAGATAAATTTGGTATATATAAAGAAGGATTCACTATAATTAAAGCAAGTAGTATAGTTAGATTTGCATTAGCATTCGATTTAGCTGTGTATAAATAAAAAAATTAAGTAGTAACCAAAGGGCTTTTATGCTCTTTTTTTTGAGTTTATAGGGACCTCATTATCAAAAAACTATGTTGGGGGTGATAAAGATTTTTTCTTAAATTTACTTATAGGCATTGCTATTCTAATTTAAGCGCGTTATAGTATTTGTAATAAGGATGGTGATTTAATGAAGAAAAAAGTTATAAGTATAGTAGTAACAGTATTAATTGGCATCTTAGCAATTATTGGAATGATTCAAATTAAAGAAAATAACATTGCAAAATTCAATTCTTTAGAGGATAAAAAGGAAAGTATACCTACAAAATCAGAAAATATAAAGACAGAAGATGAAATATCTGAAAATGTAGAAATTCAAAAAGAAAATGAACAAGGATCAAAGATTGAAAGTAAAGAAGAAAAAATAGATAATGATGTAAAAGAAGAAACAAAAATAGATGAAACTAAAAAAGAAGAAGTAAAAGTTGTTGATAATTCAAATAAACAACAAACGAAGGAAAATAATAGTAGTAATAAAAATGAAGTAGTTGAAACACCAAAACAAACTATTCAAAATACAACTACTGTTCAAAAACAAGAAGAAGTAAAAGAATCAAATAATAATCAACAACAAAATAAAACAGAAGAAGTAAAAACAGAAGTAAAACAAAATAATCCATGGGATGATTTAAATATAACAGAATATGAGTATTATAATAAACCTGCACAATCTTGGAAAAAAGTTGATTTCAGTGTAAAAAGTTATGGTACACGAACCGCAACAGAAAGTGCTTGTAGACAATATGGTGATGAGTATATTAAAACTAATACAGGTGTTTATTGGTGTATTTCTGTTGAAAGTTATAGTGGTGATTATTTAGGAGAATATTTTGATTATAAGGAGAACTCATAAGAGTTCTTTTTTTGAGGTGAAAAATGAAATTTTTAATTATTATAGGATTATCAATATTAGTGTTGATAATTCTTTTTTTATATTCTGCTTGTGTAATATCAAGTAGATGTTCAAGAATGGAGGAAGAAAATGACAAAAACTAAAAAAGCACTTGTATCTCTGGGTGTTATGTTATCAACAGTTTTTGGCTTATTTATGAATTGTAATGAAGTAAATGCAGAAAGTTACTCGGGACAAGCAATTTGGCCTAGTGAATCAATTGCAAATATATACATAAAGAAAGATAGATCTGATGGTTATACAAAATACCAACAAGCAAGATTTATTAGAAGAAGTGAAGATAATAGATTTGTTTATTGCTTACAACCATATGCAGACATTGATAATAATTATGTTTATCAAGTAGCAAGAAGTGATTATGAAATATATCTTAATATGACAAAAGAACAATTTCAAAGAATCAATTTATATGCTTATTATGGATATGGATATGGTAATCATCAAGATCATAAGTGGTATGCTATAACTCAAGTTTTAATTTGGAGAACTGCAGATCCATCATCACAAATATATTTTACAGATACATTAAATGGATCTAGAAATGATAGTATTTTTGCTAGTGAAATGGCAGAATTAGAAGCTATGGTAAACTCACATTATGCTACACCACAATTTGATGGAATAAATGATGTGAAACTACCACTTACAAAATCTATAACTTTAAATGATAATAATAATAAATTAGGTGAATATAAAGTTGTAGGTCAAGAAAATATATCTGCTAGTATTAATGGAAATTCATTAACATTAACAGCTACAGGTATTGGTAACGCATCTGTAACATTAACAAAAACAGATACAAGATTCACAATACCACCAATAGTATATTTTAGTAATTATTCACAAAATGTATTTAGACTTGGAGCATATGATCCTTTAACTGTTAAATTTAATTTAGAAGTTATTGGTGGTAAAGTAGCAATTGAAAAAGTTGATAGTGATACATTAACAAATGTTGCTCAAGGTAATGCAACTTTAAAAGGAGCTGTTTATGGTATATTTACTGAAAATGGAACAAAGATTGCAGAAATAACAACAGATGCAAATGGATATGCTAAAAGTGATTATTTACCAAGTATTGGTAAGTTATATGTACAAGAATTAAAAGCAAGTCAAGGATATAAATTAGATCCAAATAAATATTATGTTGATGTAACAAGTAACAATTTAGAACCTACAATACAAGTAAAAGAAGAAGTTATTGAAGGAAAAATTAAAATCAATAAAGTTGATAGTGAAACTAATGCTTGTAAAGCACAAGGTGAAGCTACACTTGTTGGTGCAAAATACAAAGTATTAAATTCTAAAGGTGAAGTAGTTGATACTTTAACTATAGGAGAAGATTGTTCCGCAACTAGTAAAAATTTACCTTATGGTAATTATAAAGTTGTAGAAGAAAAAAGTTCAGTAGGATATTATATAGATAATACTCAATATAATGTTTCTATAAATGAAGAAAAAACATTTTCAGTAACAAGTAAAGAAAATGTTATTAAAGGAAAAATCAAAGTTACTAAAGTAGATAGTGAAAATAATTCATGTACAGCGCAAGGACAAGCTGTCTTAAAAGGTGCTATCTATGAAATATTAGATTTAAAAGGTAATGTAGTTGATACAATTACTATTGATGAAAATTGTAGTGCTACATCTAAATATCTACCATATGGGCGTTATAAGATAAAAGAAAAAACATCTTCAAAAGGTTATTATTTAGATACAAATATTTATAGTGCAAATATAGTAGAAAATAATATTATTAATATAACTTCAAAAGAACAAGTTATAAAAAATTATATTAGTATATTAAAACAATATGATTACGTAGATGGAACTACACAATTTTTAAATGCAGAATCAAATATTACATTTGAAATTTATTATCCAAATGGTAATAAGTTTGGAGAAGTAACAACAGATAAAAATGGGTATGCTACATTAGATATACCATATGGTGTATGGAAATTTCATCAAGTAAATACTACTACTGGATTTGAAAAAATATATGATTTTTATATTACAGTAGATGAAAATAGTAATTTAAAACAATACTATAATGTATTAAATAATAAAATATCAGCATATTTACAAGTATTTAAAACTGATAGTGAAACAGGTAAGACAATAGCACTAGTAGATACAACATTTAAAATATTAAATGTAGATACAAATCAATATGTTAGTCAATATGTTGGTGGAAAAGTATATGATGAATTTAAAACTGATGAAACAGGTAAATTCATCACTTATTTAAAACTTGAAGCAGGTAATTATAAATTAATTGAAATAAGTTCACCATCTGGATATTTAATTGATAAAAATGGTTTACCATTTAGTATAGGAAATGATACACATTATAACTATACAACATATGGAGCATTTGTAACTGTATATTTTAAAGATGCTCCAATTAAAGGACAAGTGGAAGTAAATAAAACAGGTGAAAAATTTGTTGTAAACAATGGTACATTTAAATATGAAGAAATAAAACTTGATGGTGTAGTATTTAATGTTTATGCGGATGAAGATATTAAAACTTCTGACGGACAACATATATATTACAACAATGGTGATTTAGTTGATGTTATTACAACAGATACAAATGGATATGCAATTAGTAAAAAATTACCACTTGGAAAATATTATCTAGTTGAGACAAAAACAAAAGACGATCACGTTTTAATAGATAAAAAATATTATTTTGAATTAACAGAAGAAAATAATACTACAGCAATTGTATATGATTTATATACTGCTCATAATTCATTAAAAAAGGGTGATTTAGAATTTACGAAAACAGATTTAGTAGATGGAGAAGTTATACCAAATGTTGAAATAAGCATATATACAGAAAAAGATGAACTTGTTTTCAATGGTAAAACAGATTCAAATGGAAAAATAGTAATTAAAGATTTATATATTGGAAAATATTATTTAATTGAAAAAAATCCAGCAACTGGATATATTTTAAATGATGAAAAGATTTTCTTTGAAATAAAAAATAATGAAATTGTAAAAGCACACATGACTAATAAGAAAATTACATCAACATTGAAATTAACAAAAGAAAATGAAGATAAAGAAAAATTAGTTGGTGTAGTGTTTGGAATTTATGATTTAGAAGGAAACTTATTAAGTTCTCATGTTACTAATGAAGAAGGTATTATTGAAGTAGAATTAGAATATGGTTCATACTACTATCAAGAAATGGCTACATTAGAATCATATGTTTTAAGTGATGAAAAACAATATTTTGATGTTACTGTTGATGGAATGGTTATACATAACACAATAGTAAATGAAAAAATTACATCTATTTTAAAAATTTATAAAACAGATGAAAATTCAAAACCACTTGCAAATGTTGTAATCGGTATTTATGACTTAGAAGGAAATTTATTAAGTTCACATACAACAAATGAAGAAGGTATTATTGAAGTAGAATTAGAATATGGTTCATACTACTATCAAGAAATATCTACTTTAGAATCATATATTCTTAGTACAGAAAAAGAATATTTTGATGTAACAAGTGATGGAGAAATAATTGAAAAAATATTAATCAATGAACTTGAAGAAATTGAAGTACCAAATACTTTAGCAGAAACATATGTAACTGTTGTTAGTGCTATTTTAATAGTTGGTGGAAGTTTAATGATTATAATATATAATTTAAAAAGAAAAAGAGATTAAAGAATAAAAAGGTTTACATATATATAAAAGGGGGAATATAAATGAATAGAATAAATAGATTTTGTATTTTAGGGAGATTAAAAGAAGATCCTAAATATAAAGAATTAGAAAGTGGAAAGAAGGTTGCTAACATATGTGTAGTAACTGAAAGAGAATATAAAAATAAAGATGGAGAAACTATTACAGATTTTTTAAATTTTACTTTATGGGATAAACAAGCAGAAAATATTAATAAGATTAGTAAAAAAGGTGATATTATCTGCTTAGATGGAATAATGACTACAAAAAAAGTAGAATTAACAGAAGGTGCAAGATATTTCATTGAACCTGTAGTAGAAAAATATAGACATATAGCTAGTGTAAAAAATATGGATCATGATGATAAAGAAGTAAATAAATCTGTAGAATTAGAATCTGAAGAAATGGAAAAATAATATGATTGATAAGAAAAAAAATTATACTTTAAAAGAATTATTAGAACTATTTAATATGTATAATATAGATTTTAAATTTTACGGAAATAATAAAAATGGCGATTTAGAAATATATATGAAAACGGATATAGATAAATTATCCGTTTTTGTATGCCATAATAAATTAACAAAACATGAGTATTTAAAACTAACAGAAGAAGAAGCGAAAGAATTGAAATTTAAATTTGATAGAGAGGTGTTAGATGTGGATATGGATATAATTGCTATTGTTTTAAGAACTAGTGATGTTAATATACCATCTGCTAAGTATTCTTTAAAATCATTAGATGCTTTAACAAAAGAACAAGATTTGGAAGAAAGAGAGAATAAAGACGGATTAGAAGATGGTATTTCATTTATTATAGTTGATAATAATACAGCTTGTACTCTATATGATGGTTTTTATATTTTTAATAAAGATAATAAAGGTTTATTAAATAATTTAGAATTACAATATGAACAAGAAGAAGATATATTAATTAAAAATAATTTAAAAATGATATTAGATTACTGTAATAATTTATCAAATGAAAAAACTATATAAAAGGGGGATACAAATGAAAAAAAAGGGGATTATTAATAAAGTTAAAGAAAAGGCATCAAAATTATATATGATGCTTTTTTCAGTATGTGCATTATTTTTAACAACAACTAATGTACATGCAGTACAAAAAATTGAAGGTGGAAACGTTACTATTGATAGTCTAGGAACAATTATAAAAAATTTAGCAACAAAAGTACAAGTATTAGGAATTGTAATATCTTTTATTGCATTAGTAGTTTTTGTTATTCAGTTTATTATAGGTGATGATGAAACAAAACAAAGAAGAAAGAAAACAATTCTTTATACACTAGGTGGCGTTGGACTATTAATTTTAGTTCCTAGTATAATTAACTTTGTAATTGATACATTAGGGTAGGAGCTAATTATGATATATACACTAAGTATTGCAAGTGATATAAAATATAGTGTATTAGATATTTTAAGAGGAATAGGAATGGGAATTGTTAATATAATATTTAAAACTATTGATATATTATATGATGTAGCTCATAGTATTAACAGTTTAAATTTTATAAAAATGTTAGAAAATATTGAAAATTCTCCATTCACAAAAATCTTTAATGCGTTTTTCATATTAGCATTTGCTGTCCTCTTTTTATTTTCTGTATGGAAAATAACTTTTAGAATTTTGGATGCAGATGCTAATGAACAACCTTTATTTGAGCTAATAAAGGAAATAGTAAAATGTGGTTTTTTAATTTTTTCAATTTATTTGATATTTAATACAACTATAAATTTAGGAATTAATTTATCAAATGCAATTTATAACAATTTTAATACATCTAATTCTACGATTGGTGATAAGATGAAAACATCATATCTTACAGTCAATGAATCATGTTATAAAATATCTGGTGGAGAGTCCACGGATAAAGAAAATGTATCTAAACTGAAATCATTACTAACCGGTTATTCAAATACATCATCAGTAAATACCATGTCTGATTTTGAAAAGTTATTAAGAAATGAAACTATAACAGCATCTGATGTCTCGGATAGTGGTTCATTTTCTTTTAGGTGTCAGATATATAAACCTGGTATATGGAATGATGGAGAAGATTATGCGTTTAGTTATAATTTTCTATTTGGTATAGTAATAGGTGTAATATTCCTATTTGCAATAGGATTTGCTGTTTTAATGTTAGGTAGACGACAGTTAGAACTAGCATTTTTAATGGTTATTTCACCACTGGTTATAGCAACATCAGTTGGTAGAAAAGAACAACGATCTGCTTTATATCAACAACTAGCATCTTTAGTATTACAAGCAGGTGCACTTATGTTATTAATAGGATTAACGGCAATAATGTTTAATGCAATACAAAATAGTGCTGATATAAATAAGTTAAGTTATTTCACAAAAATAGTAGCTCAATCAGTATTATATTTAGGATGTGCAATGATGTTAATGACAGGATGTACTTCTCTTAATAGATTTATTGGTGAAAATGTATCTGCAAATTCTGGTCGTGATATGATGATGGCATTTAGAGGATTAGGTGCTGGAATTGCATCAGCAGGAGCTGTAGGTGTAGGTGCTATTGGAGCTGGTATTGCAACAGCAAAAGGTGGAATGAAAGCTGGAAAAGGAATAGGACAACTTGCAAAAGGTGGAATTCAAACAGCAAAAGGAATGTATCATGGTGTTGCTAGTGTTAATCCAAATATGAAATCTGGTGTATCTAGTCGTATGTCTGAAAAAGTTGGTAAAGGATTAGGACAAATGATGAAAGGTGCAGATTTACAAAATAGTAAAAATCCAATTGCTCGTTCATATGGTAGAATGTTAGAATCCAGTGGAGAATCTAAAGTAATGGATGCAGCAAGTAAATGGGATTTTAAAAATGATAAATATAATGTTGATTATGTAAGAGGTGGTGTATCATTAGCACAACAAGGAATTAGTAATATTAAAGAAGGATTTGGTGGTGCATTTAATAGCATTAAAAATATTGGTAATCCACACTCTATCAAATATCGATCAAGGCCTAGAATTTATGATTATGGCAGTGAAAACGATAGAATATAAGGGGTGATAAAATGTATATAACATTACAAAGTATAAAAAGAAATCTAGGATTATTTAATTTAGAATTTGAAGATATCATGATTGGGGGATTGTTTTTATTTATATTTACAATCCTCTTTTTATTAAAATTTTATACATTAGCAATTATAATTGTTTCATTTGGACTACTAGCATTAGTACCAATGGATTTTAGTAAATGTAATAGAATGTATAAATTATTTATTTTGTTTGCTAAATATTTATTTAGTGATAAAAAATACTATTATTACAAAAGTAATAATTAGGGGGTGAAAATACGAAAAAGGATAGAAAAGAAGAAAGATTAAAGAAGAAAAAGAAGAAAGAAGAAAAGACAGTAAATAAAGCTAAATTAAAAAAGAAGGAAACTTATATATCAAAATCTATGCTTAAAAAGAAGATGCAAAATTCTCAAGTGTTTTCTAATATACAAGAAATAAATGATGATGGATTAATTAAGTTAAAATCAAATCAAGTAGCTTTATTTTATAAAGTAAATCCTATTGATTTATCATTAACAAATGATAATGAACAAAATTTATTTTTTCATACATTATCAAAAATATATAGATTACCTATTGTAATTAAAGCATATAAATTTGATGAAAAAATTAATTTAAATATTAATAAAGAAAATATTGAAAATTTAATTGAAAAACATTATACAGATGAGGTAAGAAAAAACTTACTTTTAAATAACTATGGATTTATTGAAACAATAGAAGAACAAAATATGACATCTGCTAGTTCGTATTATTTTGCTATAATAGCAAAGAATAAAGAAGAACTTGAAAAGTCAAAAGAAGAATTTGAAAAAACTTGTGATGCAATTATTCCAAGATTAGATATAGAATTAGTAGATAATAAAAAATGGTTAATTAAAATTTTATGTACCATGTATTATTCTAAATTTAATTTAGATCAAATAATGTATTATGATTTTGTAGATTTGATGGCACCAATGAAATTATCTGAGTATCCATCACATCTTAAAGTTGATGATGAAGAAATTCAGATGGTATCAATTAAAAACTATCCATTATTTATTGAACATGGATTTTTAGATAGAATTATAAATTTACCAAATGTAAAAGCATCAGTAACAATAAAAAATACAATCGAACAATCAAAATTATTGAATGTATTAAATAGTAGTTTTAAAGCTGTATTAGCAGATTATAATTCATCAAAGAATTTAAGTGATGTTACTGAAATGCAATCTTTAATGAATAACTATAAGTTACTTATAGAACAAATATCATCAAATGATGAAAAAATAAAAGAAGTATCTATAGTATTAGCTATTAGTGGAACTAAAAAGCAAAGAGAAGAAATATTAAAGGAAATTAAGACAAATGCAGAACTATATCAAATTAAAGTTGACGTACCAAATTTAAGACAAATGCAAGCATGGCAAGCATATGATGTTACAGATAAAGGATTATCAGATTATGCAATGTATTTACCAACATCAACATTAGCTTCTGCTTTTTTCTTTACTGAAAATTATCATAATGATTCAACAGGGTGGTTAATTGGTGAAGATTGTAATTATGGTTTACCAACATTCTTTGATCAATTTGCTTTGACTAAAAGTAGAACAGGCCATAATATGAGTGTCATTGGTACAACAGGTTCAGGAAAAAGTTTCTTACTTAAATTATTAATAACTAATGAATTTGCTAGAGGTACAAAATTATTCTTATTTGATATAGAAAATGAACTTGAAAAATTAACTAAAAGATGTGGTGGAGAATATATAGATTTATCCAGCAAGAGTTTAATTAATCCACTTCAAATAAGATATGTATCAACAGATGATGATTCTGAAACATCCATATTAGGTAAACATTTAGGGTTTTTAGAAAACTTTTTTATAACAGCATTTGAAGATATATCAGAAAAAGAATTAGTTGTACTATTAGATATAGTAGAGAAGTTTTATAAAACTAGAGGTATAACTAAAAAAACAACCTTAGAAGAATTTGAAAAAATGAGTGCTAAGGATTATCCTATCTTTTCTGATTTATATGCTTATTTATTAGAACAACAAAAAAATACTAAAACAAAAGAATTAGAAAGAATCTTAGTAAATATAGAAGTATTATTAAAAAGAATGGTTACTGGACAAGATGGTAATTTATATAATGGTATAACAACTATTGATTTAAGTAATAATTTAGTTGTTTTTAATTTACAAGAATTACTATTTAATTCAAGTAGAAGATTAATAAATACTCAAATGATAAATCTACTTACATATTTAAGTAATGAGATAGTAGATAATAAAAAGAAAAATGATTCAAAAAATGAAAAACAAAATATGTTAATTGTTGTAGATGAATTTCATTATTTTATAGATGAGGACAATCCAACATTGTTAAAATACTTTGGACAAATGGCAAGACGTTTAAGAAAGTATAATGCAGGTATAGTTGTAGCAACACAACAACCATCTGATCTAACAAGTAGTATGGGTGTTTTAAGACACGCATCTAGTTTATTTGGAAATTGTCAGTATCAAATTACAGGTATGTTAAAAGATAATGATTTACAAGCGATAGAAAAAATATATGCTAATACACCATTAACAGAAACACAAAAAAGTTTTTTAGGTAAATGTGGGCAAGGACAATTTTTAGTTAATATAACTAATAAGAATAGACTTAGAATAAATGTTTTTGCGACACCTGTTCAACTATATTATATGGGTGAATCAGATGAATTACCTATTGAAACAAGTGAAGTATAATGGGTAAATTTTTTAAAGTAAAATTTGGTGTAATTATTATTGCTAGTTGTTCATTATTAGTATTTATCTTTATTGTCGTAGCAGCAGTAGCTGGTGGTAGTGCTGGTGAAGCGTATATGCAAGAACAAGTAAATCAAATGAGGATTAATTCAAAAGTAATTAATAGTCAGTTATATGCTACAAAGTATAGAAGTATATTGAATCAAAATATGCTATCACATGGATACGTGACATTAGAAAGATTAGTTTTTTATTTACAGAGAAAACATAATCAATTAGATGTATCAACATTAAGTTTAGAAGAATGGAAGAAAGCATATTTTGAAAATGTTAATTCAGAAGAAAAGCAAATGGTTCCTATTAAAACTATATGTAAAAAAATAGCATCTGATAATACATTTCCTACTATGACGATTCAAAATGGAACAAATGCTGATGGTGTTGCAATAGATGTAATTGATTTGTGTCATGTTGATGGTGTGGACGTTGCAACAAGTAATGATTATAATGAATATTATTTACCACTTAATTATGCTTTTGCACTTCGTACACCATTTACTATAACATCATTTGTATTTGAAAGTAGAGATATTGATTTGGATTTATCAGAAGAACAATTGAATAGAACAAATTATCATAGTGGTTGGGATTTTGCAGTTCCTATTGGTACAAAATTTTATAGTATATGTGATGGGACTATTTCAAAAATAGTAAACACACAAGCGAATGATTTGTCATATAATCAATCTAAAAATAGTGTTGGTAATTATGTAGAAGTTAAATGCAATAACAATTTAACAGCACAATATTATCACATTAAATATAAAAGTACACCTTTTGTATTACAACCAGGGACACCAGTTAAAGCTGGTGATTTTTTAGGTCTTACATCTACAACCGGAACATCAACAGGTCCACATTTACATTTGGGTTTAAAGGATGAGTCAGGCAAAAATTTAGATGTAATGTCTTATATAGATATTAAAACATATTATGGAAGCTAGAAATAGCTTCCTTTATTATTTAAAAGGGGGCAATAAAATGGTCTGGAAAGATAATATAGATAAAATATTAAAAGAAGAAAGAAAAGAATGGGGTATGAGTAGAAAAAAATTAGCACGATTAGCACATGTAGATGAAGATTTAATAGAAGATATTGAAACTAAAAAAATAACTAATCCAGATTTTTATGATATGTTAAGTATATGTGATGTTTTGCAGACAAGCGTTTTTTTCTATATACTTGAGGAAGAAAAAAATGATTAAAGATATATTAAAATCATTTAAAGATGGTAATAAATTAAATGAACACGTAATTGATTATTATATAGATAGATGTGATAGTGATGAACCTGAACAAGTTTTAGATGAAATGGAAGATTTACAAAAATATGGTTGTATATCTGGAATGGTGTCAGAATTAATTTATTATGATGATACAAATAAATTTTTTGATAATTATAAAGAAGAAATTAATGACTTATTATCAGAAACTATTTCTGATACAGGATGTTCTATAAATGAATTATTTGGTAACAAATTTGATATAGAAGATCCACTTGTTTTAGATTATAATAATAAAAATTTATTGGCTTGGTTTGGGTTTGAAGAAACATCTTACAAGTTATATGAACAAGTACAAGAAAAAATAAGAAACAATAATTTAGATTATGAATATTAAATTGTCGATTTATGTCGTAAACGAGTTGTAAATTTCATAGAAATATGGTATATTAATAATAGGTGAAGTGCTGTATTCACCTATTCACTTTACTATCTTAAGTGAATTATTGGTTTTGAACGAAAAATAGTCGCAGTATGGGGCTATTTTTCAATAGTGGAGGCACGAATATGTTAGCTGTATTTATATTAGTTACTTGTTTTTTCTTATCTATATGTTATAGTGCTTGCGTTATATCAGGTAGATGTTCAAGATTAGAAGAAGAAATGTATATTGAAAGAAAATACGTTAGGTAAAGATAGAATTAAAGATATAATAAATCAATTAGGTTATAAATATACAAATAGAAAAGTATTTGAAGATTTTGTTTTAATATCTACATATTCAATTCAGAATTCTATTATAAAGGATGAAAATATAGAAGATAAATATAATAAAATAGTTCAAAAATATACGGACGAAGAAGTAAGTCAATTTGCAAAGATGTTAGCAATTTTAATAGAAGAATATAAATTTAATGATTGTAAGGATGATATATTAGGAAGTGTATTTGAAGAATTAAATATATCAAATAGTAAAAGAGGTCAATTTTTTACACCAATGAATGTATCAAATATGATGGCAGCATTAACATATAAAAAAGAAGAAGTAGAAAACGTAATACAGAAGAAAGATTATTTAACTGTACAAGATCCAGCGTGTGGTAGTGGTAGAATGTTATATTCTACTTTTTTTTGTTTGAAAAATATGGATGTAGATGTTTCTGATAAAGTATATTTTGAAGGTGCAGATATAGATGAACTATGTTGCGGCATGACATATATTCAATTATCTATATTAGGTGCTAGTGCTGTTATTTATCATAAAGATTCATTATCTAATGAAGAATATAATAAATTTGTTACACCAAAATTCTTATTGAATAATGATATGATTAATTATTTAACTAAAAAGGGGGATGACTATGGACTTGAATAAGATGATAAATAATATTCAAGATTTTCAATTAAAAATTGATGAATATGAAATTAAGAATAAAAAAATAAATGATGTAATATCTAATCTAAAAAAAGAATTACATAAAATAGAAAAGAAAATAGAAAATGAACATAATGAAATAGAAAAACATTTTCTATTTATAAAAAAATATATGATCAAAGATTTTATTGGTAGATTTAATTTTTTAGAGTCAGGAGATAAATAATTATGAAAGATGAACTTTATGAATTTTTAAAGAGTGATGATACAAATAAAATTTTTAAATTTAAAGAAAATTATCGAGCAATGATATTAAAAATTCCATATGATGATAGAATTGATATTCTTTGTGAAAGCGTATCATATTCGACACAAGATACATTACCAGGTATTAATATCAAATATGAATATGCTGGATTTTATGATAAAGAAAAAGATGAAATATTTGATAAATCTTATTTAATAAGACATTGTATATTAGAAAAAGATTATGATTATAATGAAGATTATTTGTTAAGTAGTGCATATCTAAAAAAAGAATTAGAAAATGATGTTAATAATGCAATAAGACAACATATAAGTGACAGTCCAGAATTATTTGAAGATTTTACTTATGAATCTAATTTAACAGAAAAAGATGTGTATGTTGATTTTGTTGAAGGAAAGACATCTGAAAATTACGAAGATACATATATAACATATGAATGTTTTTCAGCAAATGAAATATTAGAATATATAACTAACAAAAATGATTATATTGATGAAGTTAGTAGAGATTTTATTGTACAAAAATTAGAAAAAATTAATATGGGACTTGTTGATTCAAAAAGAAAAAGAGAGTTATTAAAACAAATTGAAAATGATGAGGGTCATAAAATTCATAAAATAAAAAGTATAGTAAATTCAGTTGATTTAGAAAAAATGAAAACAGTTACACTTACAATTTTTAAAGATGGTATTGAGCAAGAATTCAAGTATCCAACCTTTTCATTACGTTATACAGAATATTATAATGATTTATATACTTATGACATAATATCTCCAAAAGATAGAAAAATTTTTAAAGAAAATTATGGAAATAATGCAGACTTAAATTATGAGGATATTGTTAAAATAACTTACGGAAAAAATATATTGTATGAAGATAAAAATTATAATAAAGAAGTTGGTATGGAACTATAATGTATGATAAACAAGCTATAGAAAATTGTAAAAGTTTGCTCAAAGATTATTTGGTTAGTCATCATAGTATTAATCCAAATAATTTTTTTAATTGTTTGAATCCAGTACATGAAGATAGACATCCAAGTATGAAATATACAGATAAATTTAATAAATGCAAATGTTTTTCTTGTAATGCTTTTTATGATATTTTTGATATAATAGGTATAGATTATAATACAACATCTTTTAAAGAACAGTTGCAAATTTTAGAAAAGCTATATCCTGATTATAAAGTATTAAATGATGATAAAAAGATAGATTATACAGAATCAAATGAGATAATAGATTTTACGAATTACTTTAATAAGTGTAAAAAAAATATTTGTAAATCAGATTATTTATTACAAAGAAATATAGATTTATCACTATTAGAAAAATACAATATTGGATTTGATGAAACTAAAAATTTAATAGTATTTCCGATCAATGAAAATTGTTATTTTGCTAGAAGTACAATTAATAATAGTAAAATAAAATCCAAAGGTATAAGTTATATATGGAATGAAAATTTAATTAAAGAAGCAAATGAAAAATCAATTATATATGTTACAGAAAGTATAATTGATTCACTATCATTAGAAAGTATAGATCCAAATATAAAAACAATATCACTTAATGGTTTACCAAATTATAAAAGATTATTAAGTGTTTCAAAAGATAATAATTATAATGGTATTTTTGTTTTAGCATTTGATAATGATAAAGCAGGCAATGAATATCAGAGTTTAGTTAAGGATGAACTAAATAAAATTAATATTACAAGTTTTGGTACAACAATGATTAATAATTTTTTATCTGATGAGTGTAAAGATTTAAATGAAGCATTGATAAAAGATAAAGAAAAATTAAAAAGAAATTATGAATATTTTGATGATGTATTTAAAAAATATATTGAAAAAAATAGAATAAAAAAAGGTTGTGATTACGAATTATGAATGATGAAAATAAGAAAGAATTAATTAAAGAAAAAATAAAAGAACAAGATAAAGCAAAGTTAAAATATAAACAAAAAATAGAATTAGTTAAACAACATTATGGTATTGAATTTGATGTAGAACATTTTAAAGATGAAAATATTGAAACAATAAAATTTGTTAATTTAGAATATAAAAATGTGTTAAGAAATATTGTTGTTATTTATGACAATTCACTACAAAAATTTAACTATGTTTCATATGATTATGATAATGAATCTACATTAAAAAATTTAAATAATAAAAAAATATTAACAGGTGTTAGTAAAGAAAATAAATTAAAATTAGTTGTAGGTGAAATGAGAAGATTAAATGAAGAATATCAAAATGAATTAAAAATTATTAATGATAAATATTCATCCATGTTAAATAATAATATTGAATCTGAAAATGAACTACAATTAAAGAAAAAAGATGAAAATTAAATATATATCAAAAACATATCAACAAGAAATCCTTATATTTAAAGGGAAAAAGAACTAAAAATCTAAAAAGTTGATATAATCTTTTAAGATTATTCTATTTTTCGCAAGTGCGAAAAGGTTAGTGGTGCATCCAAAAACGAGAAAAGTCCTTATTTTATATGGGATTTTTTTGTTGGTGGTGCATTCCCATATCCTGTTTAAAAAATATTTTAACTTATTTTATATAAAAGGGGTGAATAAGTGGCATTTGGAATAATTTTAACTGAACAAGAAAATGTACTTTTAGATAAGTATATGAAACAAAATAATATTAAAAGTAAAGGTGAAGCTATTAGGAGATGTATTCATATAGCATTAGAATATAAAGAAAGAGATTTATATTTTTTAAATGAAATAAATGATAAATTAAATAGAGTAATTTATAAAAATAATATAAACAATAAACTTACAGAACAAATATTTTGTAATCTAGGTTTTTTGAAAAATGTTGATGTAAAAAAGGATAATTGTTTAAAAGATTTTTATTCAGAAAATAATTATATTAATGATAGAATGTTAGGTTAAATATGAGTGAAAGAATTAAAAATTTTAAACGTAGAAGTATAAGTATACCAGTAGAGTTAATAGAAAAAATTGATTTATATTTTTTAAATTCTGGTTATACTTTTTTTAATGATTATCTGATAGAATTATTAGAATTAGGTTTAATAAAACTTAATGAAGATATTGAAATTAAAAATCAACAAAAAGAAATTTTAAATAAGATAGAAGAACTATTAAAAATATATAAGGGTAATGTATAATGGATTCAAAAGTAGTTTTTATTTCTCATCCATATTATGCAGTTAATAATCCATCAAATAATTATAGAATATATAAAAAAAATAAAAAGGATAAATGGTATTATATTCAATGTAAGGATAAGGAACATTATAGAAAAGAAATTAATAAATATATATGTGGATTTTATCAGTATAGTCGTAATGAAGATAAAAGTCATTCATCAATGTTAGATTATTATATGGGAAGTAAAAAATCTGATGATGTTATGAAACAAAATCAGATGAGACGTGAAGAAATGGCTATGTTAAAAGATGGAACATTTATTAAAGATAATATGGTGGAAAAGATGCAAAAACACTGGTCGAATTATTTAGAAGAAAGTAATGTTCAGTTATCTGTTTTATCTTTATATCAAGATTATGTAGATGAGAATATTAATATAAAAGATTTGCAAAAAGAAGTTGCAACTAAGTTAATGCCTAAATTTTTGCGTTATTGTGGATATGATAAACCTGAAGAAAATTTAGAATGGATTGTATCCTTACATTGTGATCGAGAAAATAATTATCATTTTCATATAGCATGGGTAGAAAAAAATAAATGTTATAAATTTAATAATAATAAATTGGGACATAAATTAAGATTAAAAGTTTCTGATCGAGAAAACAATTTTATGAAAAGACAAGTTTCATTAACAATTGAAAGAGCAAAACTTTATACTCCAGCTTTAACAAAGATAAATAAAGATATTGAAGAATTACAAAAATATTTTAATCCAAAAGATAAAAATTTTACATTAAGAAATATAAATGATTTAGAGTTAGAAGAAAAAATAATTAGACTTGGTTTTTTGTTATCAGAAATTAGAAATACAGATAAAAAGTATATAAAATATGGATCATTACCAAAAAATGAAATTGGTGATGAAATAAGGAATATTACAAAAAGTATTAAGAAAGAATTATTTAAAAAATATCCTGAAATTAAGAATAGTAAAAAAGAAATTTATGATAGCATAAAAGAACTAAATGAGATATTTTTAGATATAGATAAAAGAAACAATATTTCAGATATAGGATTTCAAACAGCATATGATAATAAACTAATAAAGGATAAGTTAGAAAAAAGTGATAATTATATATTAAATTCAATTGTTAATCATGCACTATATAATTATGATATATCCAATAAAAAATTAAAAAAAACCAATAAAATAGAATTTGAAGATTTAATAAGTGAAGCAGCCATTAATATTTATAAAAATGAAAAATATGAAACATATAAAAAAGAAACCTATAAAATAAAAATAAGGAAAAGAGTTTTAGAAAATTTTTTTATTAATGGTGGTTATAGAAATACAGACAAATTATCAAATGCTTTGAGAAGATTGTCTAAAGATTCTGAAAAAGCTGCAGAACAATTTTACGAAATGTTTACTGATAATGAAAAGAATGTCGAAAAAAATTAAAAAAGTATTAATTATATGTTTACATAAATTTAAAATTATTATATAATTAAATTGTCTTTAAAGTGTATGCAGTTTTTTACATAGAGGAGACAAACATAGTACACTTGTTATTGCAGTTTAATTTCAGTGTATTATATTAAATGCAGTACGGGAATAAGTTTCTTTTGAAATTTATTCTCTTTTTTTTAAAATTAAATTATGAAACAAATTATTATCATTTTTTGTTGAAAAGGGGGAATAAATAATAAAGTGAATAAAAAAGATATTAGGTGGGTAGATTTTATTACAGGTTCTAATACAATTACTATAACAAATGAAAATGAATTTAATAAATTTAAAGAATTTTTAAATTGTTTAGGGCTTGATATATTATTAAATAATTATAATAATTTTTCAGATTGGCAACAACTTTCAAAAATTAATAAGAATGATCCAAATTGTATTATTTTTGAATATCAACCAAATAAGGGATTAACTTTTGGATATACTAAGGAATCATCAAAAAAATGGTATGGCATAGAATCTTATACTACAGAAGTATTAGATTCTTTTTTTGATAATAATAAATTATATGATGGAAAATATAAAACTAAAAAAGTAAAAATATTAGGTACTTGGATTACAGATTATGATGATATTGCATGTAATGCTATTTTATATCAGAATGGAAAAGAAGTAGCCAATGTTATGGATAGTTTTGAAGAAACAACGGTAAGATACATTTATGGTGATAGTCATACAGAATTAACAGATGAATTGATAAATAAAAGTTTAGAAAAAATAATTAATGAGTCATTTGAAAATTATTTAGAATTACCTAAAATTAGTGAATGTTCAAAATTATTACAAGAAATTTATGATAGAGTTTGTGATTCAGTTGCTTCAATGTGTCATGTTGATAGTATTGATTGGATAAGTTGGAAAGATTGCTATAATTTTACAGATGATGATATAGAACAATTAAAAGAAGAAATAAAAAGATATAAATTAAATGAAGAAATTGGTATAGATGATTGTGGATATAAAATTGTTGGATATGAGAATTTACAATTTGCATTTAATGATGATAGAAATTTAGCTAAAGAAAATCAAAATAGTTTAGAAATATAAAAGGGGGAATATATGTGAAATTAATGACTAAAGAGTTAGAAGAAAAATTTAAAAAATATCCTTTAGGTAGTCAGGACGGATTATTTGGTGAAGCAAAGGTTGTTGTAAAATATTTTAATCCGTGTGGTGTAGGTACTTGGTTTATTACAGAAGGAAATAAGACTGAAAATAATGATTATGAAATGTTTGGATATTGTCATCTAGGTGATGATGATTGTGCAGAATTTGGATATGTTAATTTATCAGATTTAAAAGAAATTAAATTACCATTTGGATTATCAATTGAAAGAGATTTGTTTTTAGATGAAAATTGTACTTTAAAAGATGCTATGAAATCTGTTGGAATTAAAATACCTGAATATTTTGAAAAAGGTGACGATTATGAAGTCTAAAAAATTATGTGATTTAGTTGATATTATTGATAATAATATGGATTGTGTTGTATTGAAAGTAAAAGATGATGCACAAATAGAATTAATTAAACTTGGTTATTTTAGCGGAAACGAAGATATTATAAGATTAACAAAAGGAAAAAATCATACTTGTTCTGTTTTCAATAAAGATGGTACAAATTTTAGTTGGTACTGGGGAAGCAGCGGATGTACATTAGTTAGTGATATGTTATCTAAAAAAGGTAAATTAATTGAAGAATGTATTACAGAAGATTTTGATATTTATATAGGTGATAACTATGAAAATATTAATCGCTGTTTATATATAAAATCATTAGATGATGTTAATGATGCACAACATTTTCTTGAATTCATGTATTGGAAAGATAATCCTACAAATATTTCAGTCCATAAGGATGGTTCGTTTTATAAAAATTTTGATTCAATAGATAAGGTGGAACAACATTTTAAAGATTTAAATTATAATTTGGTTAAAAACGATAAATATGTTGCTGGCACAGGATGCATAGTAGAAGAATACTACATAGAAAAGAAAAAGAATTTAGAATATGAGGTATAAATAAATATATGGGTCAAAGATTATGTGATTTAAATTTAAAAGAATTTAGAAAAAACTATGATTATGGTGATTTATGTATGCTTGATTATTTAAAAAGATTTCTTTCAAAAGAAATGTCTGCTGATTTGCATGAATTATATAATATGGTTTATGATTATAATGAAATATATGCTAATGGGTGGACTATTGAAAATTTACTTGATTTGGGAATGGATGATCCATATTGGAATTATAGAGCAAAAAATTTTATAAAAAAATATAATATTCCAAAAACTGATTATAGTGAATATTCTAAATATTTTGAAAAATATAATGAATTAAAAACTAGATTATTAGATGAATTTGGAATAGAAGATAAGTATTTAGATTTTAATGTTTCAATAGATGATATTCCAGAAGAAGGATTTTATGAGTTTGAAACAATAACAAAGCCACAAGATATACAAGAAGATTATTCATATACAGTAGCTAGAGTTAGAAATTTTGGGCATTGTGTAGAACTTCATTATTATAATGGTAATGCAACAATAGAATATGGAGATAAAATAACTAACGATTATTGGGAAAATGTAGTTGATTCTGCTGATTGGTTTAATAAGAATATGACAGAGGAAGAAATTTTAAATAAATTAGATGAATTATTTAAAGAATATTATGGGGTGAAATATGAAAGAGAATTGTAATAAAATTTATGCTGTTTGTTATGATACATTAGATGTATTTAATACAAAAGAAGAAGCTAAGAAATTTTATAGTGAATGTTATTATATGAGTGAAGGAGCAGAACGTGATCGTTATGCTTCTGTTTTAATTGGACTGAATTTTTGTAATATTGGTAAAGATAATGTAAGTGAAGATTGTAGAGAAATTGCAATTAAAATACCTAATATTGAAGATGAATTTATAAAGGTTAAGTTAGATGAACGTTTGTCAATTGAAGATACAATAAAATATTATGAAGAAATTATATATCCAATATTAAGTGTTTCAAAAAGTTATAGAATAGATTTTAATAATAATAGTCCATTTGAAGATTTTGGAAATGATAATGATTCTCAATTTGGCTCTATGTATAGTTTTTCAAATTATTATCAAGAAATTTTAGAACAAATGAATATTGTTGTTGATAATATTTCAACAAGTGATTGGTCTGCAGGTAAATATAATTTAATAATAAATAATGAAGAATTTAAATTGACAGCTTGGGATAATTTAGAATCAGTTGTGGATAATATAAATTCAATGCTTGATTTATTTAGAGAAAAAGATAAAATAGATTATAAGGATAGTAATATGACACAAGAAGGAGAAATTGAAATTTAAATGGAAAGTTTAATTAAAATTAGATCTTCTTTAAATAAAATGAATAATGAATTTGAAAATGGCAATTCACCATATTACTATATTAAATATTATGATGGGTCAAAGATGTATAAAAATAATGATGATGAAGTTATTATATTTGAATGTTTAATCAGACATAATGAAATAGGAGAAAAAACAATAGAGCGTTCAACACCATATACTTTTAAATCATTAGAATCTACTTTAGAAAAGTTATGCAAAGAATATGAAGAAAAAATAGATGAAAATATTATAGAAATGTAGGTGAGAATATGAAAAATATTGATATTTTAAAAAAGTTAAAAGAAAGTTATGATAATTTATCAGATATAATTTTAAATTCTGATTATGAAATTGGCTCTGATAATGTTGAAGTATTAAATAACAGCTTAAGTACAATGTCTACGCTATATGAAAATGTATGGGATAAAATTAAAGCTGATAGTGATGAAAGAGAAGAATTAAAGACTGAATGTAAATGTCCTCATTGTGAAAGGAAAACAGTAGTAAGTGATTTAATTGATTATTCATATCTATGTACAGACTGTGATGAAAATTTTTATTATTGTGAATGTATTAAAGAAAATAATATGGAGCTATAATAATGAAACCAATTGTAGAATATGAAGATAAAAAATTGTATTTACAAAAAGGAAGCTATCCAAATAATAGGATAGCTTTTTTACTTGTAGATGAGGATGATGAGTTGTGGGATGATCTATCTATTAATTTACCTGATAAGTTTGTTATGGAAAATGAATTTTTTATAAATCCTAGAATTCCAAATGATTTAAGAGAAAAATTATTTGAAACAGATGTATTTATGAATTTATTTAGAACAGAAGATAATTATTATAATTCTGCATATGTAAATAAAAATTTATTAAAGAATTATATTGATGATAAATATTATATTGAAATATGGGAAACAGAGTGGCACAGAGATGCTGGTGATGGATTTATGTATGTATATAGTTATGAAGATTTTGATACAGCACTAAAACATGTAAGAAAGTTAAAAGATGATTATAATTATGCTGCTATTGAAATTATTAACAATAATAATACATTGTATTGTTTTGCAGATAATGAAGAAACATTTTATTTTGATTCAGATAAAATTGTATGTGTTGATGAAAAATTATCAAATGATTATGTAGACAAGTGGAATGAACATAAAGAATTACCTATAAAAGAAGAAAAAATATATTGTAAAAGAAATGGTACTTTTGTTGGTATAGATAATTCATCAGGAAATTGTTGGGTTGAAGAATTTGAAACTGAAAAAGAAGTTCAAGAATGGTTATTAGGAAAAGAAAAAGAATATGAAATATAAAAGGGGGAATTAATATTAAATTTAGGGGAAAAATAAAGGATATTAATCATATTGTAATATCAGATCCTACATATAAAAAAGATGTATGGTGTAGATATGAAAAAGATGGATTAAATAAAAAAGACTGGATAGTTGATTTGAATATATATGAAGTAGTAACAAAGGTTGATAAATATAATATTGAAGGAATCGAATTTTCATTATTATTAAAGGAAAACGAACATTCATGTAATTTTGAAGATGAAGATAATTTATTATATCCACCTGATACAAATATTGAAAAATTTGATATAGGTATGGATACAGCTTGCGTAGCACTTGGAATAAATGATAGTGCAAATGAAATAATTAAATCACGAGATGAGTGGCAACCTGATTGTTCTATTAGGACAGGTACAGATGGTTATTTTGGGCATGTTTATGAAGGCAAAAAAAATAATGAATTATCTTTCATATGGATAAACGGTTACTTTGATAAAGATATGATAAATGAAAATGAATTATTTGATTATTTAACAAAACAATTTGAAATAACTGAATTAGTAAGAGAAGATATAGATTTATCTTGTGAATATGGAATGCTTGAAAAAGGTGATAAGGTAGAATTATCTACATGTGCTATTAATAATAATTTTGGTACAATAAAAATTAGAAATTCTAATTATAAAAGTTTAACAGAAGGACAAAAATTAACAATAGAAAATCCAGATGGTACACTAGAAACAACGACATTAAAATCTCATGATAAATTAGTTGATAGTCCTATTCAAGTTGAAATTATAGAAGGTTTTTATGATTATGAAACAGGAAATCATTATAAAGGTAGATTACTTAATGAAAATTTATTAAAAGAGTGGTCTGATACAACAATAGTAAATTTTTCAGAATTTGATATTGTAAAATTATTAGAAAAGACATCAACTAATGAAATAGAAAAATAAATGGATAATTTAAAATTTGATTCTTTATCTGGTGTTGAACTAATAATTTTAATATTAGTTCTTGCTATCATATTTTTTATTTTATATTTAGAGCCAAGATTAAGTAAGAGTAAGTTAAAAAATAATAAGGAACATGGAAGTAGTAAATTTGCTGACATGAAAGAAATAAAAAAAACATTTGATAAAGAAAATATTAATAACTTAGAAAAAGCAGGATTCCCAGTATGGTATTCAAAAAAGAATGGAAAGATAGAAGATGTGTATTTTGATAATAAAAGTCCACATCATTTATTGATTGGTTCAACTGGATCTGGTAAATCTGTTACTGTAGTTTTACCAGAATGTTTAATGTTTGCACAAGCAAAAGAAAAACATAGTGTAGTAGTAACAGATCCAAAAGGTGAAATATTTAGAAAAACTGGTAGTGTATTTGAAGCAAATGGATATAAAGTTTTAACATTAGATTTTAGAAATCCAACAAAATCAAATAGATTAAATATAATGCAACCAATTATAAAGGAATGGAAAGAGTATTGTTCTAGTCATAAAGCAATGCTCTTTTTAATTTCTCATTTTTTAAAACATAGTAAAGTAAATATTGAAAAATTGATGGAAGATGGTGAATATTTGAAAAAGATAAAATCAAATTATTACTTAGATGACTATTTAATAAATGTAATAAAGGATAATATAAGAGAAATAGAAGGACATTTAAATTCTAAAAAAATGTATAATACAGATATATTAAATAAATATATAGATATTGAAGGAGATTTGAAAAAATTTTTATTATCAAAAGGTTATAATTATATATTTAATAAAATATTAGAATTACAAAATAAAAGTTCTAGCCATGAAGCTGAAACAAATAGATTAGTAATTGGACTTGCTGATTTAATTTTTGTTGATGATTCATCAGGAGATAAATTTTGGATTAATAGTGCTAAACAATTATTTATAGGTATAACAGGTGTTTTTTTAGAAGATTATAGATTAGGATTAATTAATGAAAATCAGATAAATATATCAAGTGTAAAAAAATTTCAAAATTCATCATTAATAAAAGAAAATCAAATGTATCTTCAAAGAAATATAAATAGTAGAAGATATGGATGTTTGTCTAAAGATTATCTAACATCTATTTTATCTGCAGCTGAAAATACATATAAATCTATAACAGCAGTATTTGGTGAAAAAATGGCTATATTTGATGATTTAAATGTAGAAAATATTACAAGTATAAGTGAATTTGAAATAACTGAAATAGGAAGTAAACCTACAGCATTATTTTTAATAGTACCAGATGAAGATAGAGCATACTATCAATTAGTAACCATCATTGTTGGAATGATGACAAACGTTTTAACTAAGTTTGCAAATTTAGAAGAAAATAAAGGTGCACTACCTGTAATGGTAGAATGGATATTAGATGAGTTTTGTAATGCACCACGTTGGAATATAGAAACACAAATAACAGTTGCACGTTCCAGAAGAATGCGTTATCAAATGTTTATTCAATCTTTTAGTCAGTTAGATCAAGTATATGGAAAAGAAGTTGCAGATATAATAAAAGATAATGCTGCACTAACATATTTAAAAACTAATTCAGTAGAAGTAGCAGAAGTAATACAAAAGAAGTTAGGTCGTGCTACTATTGAAACATCTTCATTAAGTCAAAGTACAGATCCAATGAAAATTGGTGGAAATAAAACATTATCTCTAATGGGAAAAGATTTATTAACAGCAACTGAAATAATTGCTTTAAAATATAAAACAATAATATTTCCTACAATATCTAATCCTATATTTAGAGATACATATATGTATAGTGATATATACCCACAATTTACAAATGTTGAAGAATTATATAGAAAAGTACAAGTGTTAAAAAGAATAACAAGTAATTATTATACTGTTGAAAATTTAAAAAGTAAGTATGATGAATTAAATAAAAAACATATTGAAAGTGCTGCAAAACAATTTCAACAAAGTATAAATAAAAATATGAAGAAAAGTATAGATCAAATAACAAAAGAATTTACTAAAGAAGAAAGTAAGTCATTAACGCAAATAGAAATATTTGTAAATGATTTGATTTCAAAACTAACAATTAAAAATAATGTAGTAGAACAATCATTAAATGATGATGGCTCATATTCAATAACTACAAATAATTGTTTAAATTTAAATGATATTAATAAAATGGAAAAGTATATCAAAGAAGATTATACTTTTTCTTTATCTAGAAATATAAATAAGCAAATTACAAAAATATTAATATGGAATAATAAAATGGAGAAAAAAATATGAAAAAATTTGGATGGATATTAATTTTTACAGGTGCATTAATGATAACATTTTATAATGTATATGTAAGTTCAATTAATATAGTGGAAAATGAAAAAGCAGAAGAATATATAGAAATCACTTCATTATCTGAAGAAGTTGAAGAAATAGAAGAAGTGGTAAATGAAGAAATAATTGAAGAAGAAAAAAAAGAAGAACCAAAGTATGAGATAAATTATACAGCTGTATTAGAAATACCAAAGATTAATTTAAAAAGAGGTGTAGTTGATAGTACAAATAATTTTAAATCATTAAATTATGCAATTAGTGTTGATAGACATAGTAAATATCCAAATAATAATGGAAATTTTATTTTATATGCACATTCAGGATCAAGTTCAATTGCATATTTTAAAAATCTTAATAAAGTTGAATTAAATGATGATATATATGTTTATTATAGCGGAATTAAATATAAATATACTATTATTAAAAAATATGATATAGAAAAAACTGGTAAAGCAAAAATAATATCATCTACATCAGATAAATATATAACATTAATAACTTGTAATCAAAATAGAAAAGGTTATCAAACAGTTATTATAGGAAAATTAGATATAGAAAAGACTTATTAATTAATAAAATAATTAGAAAAGAATAAAAATTAAATAAATTTAAGTTGTAAACTATGTTAAAGATATTTATAACTTAATATAAAAAAGGGGGAAATTTATTGAAATTAGACAAATTAACAGAAATTATTCATTTATTTTTTGCATATCTTTTATCGGAGGCAATATATGAATAAATTTAGGATAAATAATATATATAATGATAATGGTAAAACTTTAGATGAGGTAATCAGTAATTTTTTATTAAATTTTCTAGATAATGAATTAAATTTTATTGATTTTTGCGGTATAATTAAATTGGATACAATCTTAAATAACTAGATCGAGGTGCTAATGAACGAATTAGAATACAGAGTAGGAATTTATTTAAGATTATCTAGAGAAGATGAAAGGTTAGGTGAAAGTGGTAGTATATCTACCCAAAGGGATTTATTATTAAATTATATAAGAGATAACAATTTAATATTTGTTGATGAGTATGTTGATGATGGAGTATCAGGAACAACTTTTGATAGAGCAGGTTTTAATAGAATGATTAAGGACTGTGAAGAAAAAAAGATAAATATGATTATTACAAAAGATACATCAAGATTAGGAAGAGATCATATTGAATTTGGGTATTATGTTGAAAGATATTTTCCAGAACACGGAATTCGTTATGTTGCAGTAAATGATGGGATTGATACTGAATCTAATAGTAGTGCTAATGATATGTTAGTATTTAAAAGTGCATTTAATGATATGTATGTTAAAGATATATCAAATAAACAAAGAAGTGCATTATATGTAAAAAAAAGAAATGGACAATTTGTTGGAGCATATGCACCTTATGGATATAATAAATCAACAGAAGATAAACATAAATTAATAATTAATGAGGAAGAAGCTGAAGTAGTTAAAAGAATATTTAATATGTTTGCTAAAGGTTATTCATTATCTAGTATTTGTGATATTTTAACTAATGAAAAAATACCAACTCCAAGTATTTCAAAAAATATGAATATTGGACAAACTAATCTTCATTATGGTGTATGGGCAACAAGAACGGTTTCTGATATTTTGAAAAGTCCAAATTATATAGGTAATTTGACACAATGTAAACAAAAGAAAATAAGTTATAAATCTAAAAAGAGAATTCATAATCGAAAAGATAATTGGATAATTGTTGAAAATGCTATTCCTAGAATTATTGATGATGATTTATTTAATTTGGTACAAGACATATTTAATAGTAATAAAAATAGAGGAAAAGGTAATGGAATTACAGATAAATTATTATTAAGAGGATTAATTTATTGTAAGGAATGTGGACATACTTTTGGATTTAGAGCTCAAGAACAAAACACAAAAAAATATGGTAAGGTTACACGAATATATGGAAATTGTAATTATTGGGCTAAAAGAAAAAAACAAAATGTATGTACACCTCATAGTGTTAAGTATAATGAAATAGAAGATGCTGTAATATATGAACTTAAAAATATGTGTCAAAAATATGTTGATTTAAATAATTTAGAAGATAGTTTAAAAAAGTCTAATAAAATACAATCAAAGAAAGATAAATGTAATATTGAAATATTAAAACTAGAAAATTCTAATAAAATGTTAAATAAAAAAATAGATGCTTGTTACAATGATAAATTAGAAGGAAATATTACTCTTGATATGTATAAAAGAGCATATAATAATTTTATTAATGAAATAAAAGAAAATGAAAATAAAATTAACGAATATAAAAAGGAATTATATAATATAGAAAATAATAATCAAGTAAATGAAAAAAATTTTTTAAAAAAGATTGAAGAATTTTTGGAATTAAAAAATCCATCTAGAAGTCTTGTTGCTAGTTTAATTGATAGAATAGAAATAACTGAAGATAATAATATAGATATATATTATAAATTTAAATTAGTATAAAGATATAAAATATATAAAACACTATAATTAAAAAATTTAAAACTTTTGAGAGTCTAGGTTGTAACTCCATCATTAAATAAAAGTTTTAAATTCCAAAGTAATTGGCCAAATAATAGTAGTCAATCATATTTATTAGCATCACTTGCGAGTGATATGACTAATGATAGTGAAGCATCATTTGAAGAAAAAGATGGTTATTACATTATAAAAAATAAAGTTGACTATCCTAATAATGAAGAATTAGTTTATGAAAAAGTATATTTTGATAAAAAAAATAATTTAAAAAAAGTAGAAGTTTATAATAATCAAGACATGGTTAAAATTAAAGTTGAATTTAGTAAAGTTGATATGAAAGCCTCATTAGATGAAGATGACTTTGCACTTTCTAAATTAATTACTGAACCAGAATGTAAGGAAAATTGTAATTCAAATAATAATTCAACTAACAGTAATCAAATACCAAATAATACTACTGATGTCCCAGAAAATAGTACAGATGATAATGCATCACCAGAAGGTAATGCAAATAATACAACTACTGAAAATAAACCGACTGCTTCAATAGAAGATGTTATATATCCATTATATGTCCCAGAAAATACTTCTTTAAAAAGTAAAGATGTTATAGATACAGAAGATGGTGAAAGAGTAATACTTACATTTGCAGGAGATAATAGTTTTGTTCTTGTAGAAGAAACTATGAATGTATCAGATGAATTTGAGATAATTCCAGTGTATGGAGATCCAGAAATAATTAATGATTCAATTGGGGCATTATCTGCGAATTCATTATCATGGACAAGTAACAACGTTAATTACTATCTAACTGGTACAACTTTAAGCAAAGATGATTTATTAAATATTGCTACATCTATGAATAATGTAGGAGTTGTAAATGCTGAAAAATAAAAGAGAGAAATCTCTTTTATTTTAATTTATAAAGTGCTATAATGCTATAAGGAGGGTATGGAATTTATGTATTTTTATGCAGAAAAAGAAGATAGAATAGAAAAATATTTAGTTACATTTGATGAAGAACTTTTAAAAAAATTGAGAAAGGAAATTATAGATAATTGTAGTTTAATTGAACATTGTGAATATGATGCAGCGCATGGACCTTTTTCAATGTTTGGAAGAGATAGCGATAAAGACAATGAGTATTGTATAAACAATTATTCTGAAAAATTTTTATATGTTAGAGAATCTAGGGATAGTTTACAATATCCAGATGAAGATATATATCATTTTTCTTATGACAAGTATATTTTTCCAAAAATAGTTTTTTATATAGATGAAATATTAAATGGTAATTTTCAAGTATTAACAAAGGCACCTGAGTCTTTTGATGCTTCTAAATATTTTGAAGATAAAATAGAAGAAGTTTCTAAAGAAATTGATGCTATAGATAACTTGGATGTTGATAAAAAACAAAAGAAATTAAAAGAATTAAAAAAAATAGTTAAAAAAGCTAAATTAAATGAAAATCAAAAATCTACAAATGAATATTTAGAGAGATTAAATAACTTAATAAGTTTAAAATCAGTAGATACTATAACTATAGAAGAAATTGCTAGAGTAGATAGTTTTTATGGAAAAG
>JAGALD010000009.1 GCA_017625395.1 Bacilli bacterium
TATTAGTATCAATTGCTAGAGATACAAACTTTAAAGTATATAATCTCTTCCCTTCTACTTCAAAACTCTCACTATCAACATCATACCCCATTTTAACAAGCAATGATTTAATCACATTTACGTATTCTGCTGCACTTGACCATGCAATAGAAGCTGTTTTTAAATTAAAAGCAACATTTATCGAAGCATCTTCATTGGTATAAATCAATGATGGTCTATTCTCACTTGGATATTTAAATTTGGCAATCTCTTCATCCATAATTTCAAAGTCAATTGGAATCTTAATAAACAATTCTCCAACATCAACATATTTCATATAAATTGTATTACCCAAGTTAGTAACAATAGACATTCTATCCTGAGAAATTTCAACAACTTCTTCGTTATTATTTAATAAATCCCAAGTAATTAAAAATCCAAAAATTAATAAAAGAATAATCTCTACAACAATAAATAACTTAAAGAACTTACTTTTATCTCTATATTTAGAAAAATCTTTTACATTTTTATAATCATTATAAAGACTTTTTACCTCTAAATCATTTTTTATATTTAATATAATTAAAGGAACTACTATAAATAATAAAATAAGAATATCTATAATAATACAAAGTTTTAAAGATAATAAATTACTAAAATGAAAAAAACACATAGCAATTATCATAAAGAAAAATATTACTAATGAAATAATATTATATTTAAAAAATAATTTAGCACCTTCATTTTTTTCTTTAAGTTTACTCTTAAATTCACTTTTTTTCATAACCATACCACCAATTTACAAGTATTATATACTAAAAATTATAATTATTCTATAGAACTCCACCATTTTTCATGATTAAACACTTCTCCGTAAGTAAAGGTTTGACCTATCTTAGGAGTTATATAATTCATATTTTCACTCTCAGCTTTTAAAGAAAATCTTTGTACTGAATCATCCCAAGGATGGTTTGCAAGACTAAAAGCTCCCCAATGAATAGGCATTATTACTTTAGAACCTAGTATTTTGCCTGCTTCAACAGCTTCTTCTGGCGACATATGAGTTGATCTCCACTTAACATCATACTGTCCAGAATCTAAAAGAGCTAAATCAAATTCACCATACTTATCATAAATCTCTTGAAAATGTTTATCAAAGCCTGTATCACCACTTTCAAACACTTTATGATACTCATCTACAAATACGAAAGAAGCCCAAAGTGTATTATAATTATCAATAATTTTTCTACCAGAATAATGTCTAGCAGGAGTACATCCAATTAATAAACCATTAATATCTACCTCTTCCCACCAAGCTAAATTAATTATCTTACTACTTGAAACACCCCAACGTTCTAAATGATTTTCTATACCTAACGGAACAATATATTTACTAACTTTCTCATCTATTTTCTTAATAGTAGAATAATCTAAATGGTCATAATGATCATGAGAAATAACAACTATATCTATATTAGGTAAATCATCAACCTCTATTGGCATTTCACTAAATCTAGATGGTCCAACAAAAGACACAGGAGATGTTCTATCACTGAAAACAGGATCAACTAATATATTCATACCATGCATCTGAATTAACAAGGTAGAATGACCTAACCAAGTTACATTTAAAAGATCAATACTAGGTTTTTCTAAAAAAGAAGGATTAACACTAGATATCTTTTCAGAAGGAGTAACCCCTTTATTAGAAACAAAACTATTCTTTTTAGAATCACTATAAATCATTTGAAAAAAATTTTCATTACTAAATTTACCATTCTTATAGTTACTAGCTCTTTCCAAATAATTAATTCTATCAGAATCTGTTACACTACCACCTAAAGGAACCCATAACTTTAAAAACAAAAAAACACCTAATAACAATAACAAAACAATTAAAAGAATAATTGTAATAACTCGAAACACTCTAGATTTAAGTACTCTTTCCATAATTAACACTCTCCACTCTATAATTACAATACTATAATAACAAAAAAATGAGTAAAAACTCATTTTTATTTATATGATTTTTTCTTTTTTTCTAAATCATCAAGTCTACTATTGATTTTTCTATTATTATAATAAATAAATGCTAGTATTACTGCAGTACCTACAGCAGTACTTGCTACATTCCAAAAAACAACATCTTTGCTATTAAATGTAGCTTCATCTCCACCATTAGCTTCTTCCATTGCTTCAAAAACATCGTATCTTTCTTCACTTTCATAAAGTGTTTTTATTGCAGTTTTTATTTGCTCATCATAATTTGAATTATATCCAGGGAATACTTGATCTCCTATTACAATATATGGAACTCCTGTTGCAGGTGAACCCATAAATGAAGATACATCAGTAAGTAATTGATTATTTTTTTGATCATACCATACTTCATAAGAAACTAATTTAAAATATTTACCATAATCTTTTAAAATACTATTTAAATAATTTAGGAAAGATTGACAAAAACCACAACCATTTCCTCTAAATAAATAAATTGGTATTTGATCATCTGTCTCCTTATAATTAGTTGTTTCAATTGCAATCCCCTCAGATGCAAACGTTTGAATTAAATTAGTAGATTTATAATTACTACCTGCACCACTTTCACTAGCAAATACACCAAACGGTATTACTAATAGTAATGCAACAAAAATTATTAAAATTTTGTTTTTCATATTACTTCTCCTCCATTATCATTTTATCAATAATAATATATTTCTTTCAAGTACTAAAATAAAATATTATCAATCTTATTTATTAAATTCCTTCACCAGCAAATTGTCTTGAATACAAATCAGCATACTTTCCATTTTTCCTTATTAATTCCTCGTGATTACCCATCTCTACTATTCTTCCGTTATCCATAACTACAATTAAATCAGCATCTAAAATAGTAGAAAGTCGATGGGCAATAATCAAACTAGTCTTATTCTTCATAAGTTTTATCATAGCATCTTGAATATGTTTTTCAGTACGAGTATCGACAGACGAAGTTGCTTCATCTAAAATTAAAATTTTAGGATCTGCTAAAAAAGCTCTACATATAGCAAGAAGTTGTCTTTGCCCTTGACTTAAATTACTTCCACCTTCTGAAATAACAGTATCATATCCATCTTTCAGTTGCTTAATAAAAGTATCACAGTAACATTCTTTACTAGCTTTATACATTTCTTCATCAGATATATTAGAATTAGCATACTTTAAATTATTTCTAATCGTATCATTAAAAAGTACAGTGTCTTGTAATACTATTCCCAAATTATCTCTTAAATTATCTAAAGAAATATCCATAATATTTTTTCCATCAATTAAAATACTACCATTTTGAATATTATAAAATCTCATCAATAAATTAACAACAGTAGTCTTTCCACTTCCAGTAGCACCAACTAAAGCAACTTTATGACCACTATATATATCCAAACTAAAGTCATGTAATACTTTATGTCCTACAACATAAGAAAAATCAACATTTTTAAATTCAATTAACCCTTCGATATTATCAAGTTTTATGCTACCACTATTATCTTCAAGTTCTTCATCCATCACTGCAAAAATACGTTCACTTGAGGCAATAGCAGTCTGTAATTGTCCATATAATTGGGCTATTTCATTAATAGGTCTAGAAAACTGTTTGGCATAAATAATAAATGCAGAAATAACACCTACTGAAATTATTCCCTTATAAGCAAAATAACCTCCAAACAAAGCAATAATAACAAACCCTATATTATTTATACAGTTCATAATAGGTCCCATAGAACCACCCAAAATCTCAGCAATTATACCTGCCTTAGTTAATTCACACGAAATCTCTTCAAATTCAGCTACTACTTTATCTTCTTTTGAAAAAGCTGCAACACTCTTGTGCCCTACAACCATCTCTTCTACACTACCATTTAGTCTTCCAAGAAGAGCTTGTCTGCGTTTAAAAAACTTCTTCATAGCTTTCGATAAATATTTAGTAACTAACACCGTTAAAATAACAATAATACAAGATAACGCAGCAAGAGGTGCACAAGTTAAAACCATCATAATAACAGTACCCAAAATCATCAAAACACCTGAAAAAAGTGAACCAAGAGACTGAGCTAATGTATTAGAAACATTATCAACGTCATTTGTCATTCTACTCATTATATCTCCATGAGAATTAGAATCAAAATAACTAATTGGTAAATTAATTATTTTCTTAAACAAATCATTTCTCATTTTTAACACTATATTTTGAGATAACTTAGCACTTAATAATCCTTGAACAAAATTAAAAATAGATAATATAACAAAAAACAAAATCATTAATAATAAAGCAAAAGGAAGCTTATCAAATAGTCTATCATCAATGTAATCAATTGCATTACTTTGCAGCCTAGGAACAATCACTTGACATAATACAACAAGCACAATAGAAATAAACAAAAATACTAATAACTTAACTTCAGACTTAAAATAAGAAAATAATCTATTAATAGTTCCTTTAGTATCAACTGCTTTTTCACCATCAACAAAGTTTCTAGGACCACGATTAACAAAACTTGCTTGCAAAGGCTTTTTATCATTGTTTATTTTATCATTAACTACTACACTACTTATCTTTGAAATATCATTCAAATCTTTACTAGTAATATAACCTTCTTCAATAGCAATAGCTTTATATTTATCAAGTTTTTCTCTAGACTCTTTACTTAAAACACCATTAGTTTTATATTCTAATTTAAACTCATCTAGAAGCGTTATCCATTCTTCTTTATTCATGAACAACACCACCTTTCAACTGAGAATTATATATTTCCTGATAAATTACACACTTCTCAAGTAATTCATCATGAGTTCCAATTCCAACTATCACACCTTTATCTAAAACAACTATTCGATTAGCATCTTTAATCGAAGCAATTCTTTGAGTAATAATAATCTTTGTAGTATCAGAATAATTCTTTTTTAATTCCTTATACAATAAACTTTCTGTTTTTAAATCTAGTGCAGAAGTAGAATCATCAAAAATAATTATCGAAGCTTCTTTCAATATACATCTAGCAATATTTATTCTTTGTTTTTGTCCTCCGCTTAAACTCATGCCTTTCTCAGCAATCATAGTAAAATAACCATCTTTTTTAGCTTCAATAAAATCACTAGCTTGAGCAATAGATGCAGCCTTCCTAACATCACCTAAAGTAGCATCTTCACGTCCCCAAGTAATATTTTCAAAAATAGTTGTCGAAAACAATTCACTTTTTTGAAGAGCAATAGAAATTTTACTTCTCAATTTATCTAATTTATATTCTTTAACATTAACATCATCAATTAAAACCTCTCCCTTAGTACAATCATAAAACCTAGGCAAAAGATTAACTAAAGAAGATTTACCACTTCCAGTAGATCCAAGTATTCCTATAGTCTCTCCAGGATTAATAACCAAATTCAAATTTTCTAAAACATTAACACTAGGGCTATCAGGATACGCAAAAGAAACATTTCTTAATTCAATTTTTCCTTTAATCTTAGTATCTTCACAAAAATCTCCATCAGATATAACTGGTAAACAATTTAAAACAGCATTTATTCTTGCAACTGAAACCTGTGCACGAGAAAAAACTTGAAACAAATTAGCCATACGTAAAAGAGCATTTAAAATCATAGAAGTATAAGTTATAGCAGCCATAATATCACCAGTAGTAATACCACTATTTAGCTTAATATTAATACCACCTACATAAATAACTGCCACTATAGTAAAATTTAATATTAAATTAGATATTGGATTCATATAACTAAACAACTTCAAAACAAAAAACTGAATTTTAGAAAGATTCTTACTAGCTTTATTAAACTTGTTAACTTCATCTTTTTCTTTAACATAAGCTTTAATAACTCTAGCTCCTGATACATCTTCTTGCATTATAGAATTAAGTTTATCAAGATTTTCTTGTAATTTTTTATACTGTGGACGAGCCTTCTTTAAAAATAAATAAATAAACACTATTACAATTGGCATTGAGCAAAACAAAATTAAACCAAAAGAGATATCAAGCATAAGCATAAATATAATTCCACCAATAAAAAGTGCAAGAGTACGAACAAAACCTCTAATTAATAATCCAAGAAAATTTTGAATTTGGGTAATATCATTAGTTATCCTAGTAATTAAAGAACCAACAGAAAATTCATATGTTTGTTCAAAGGATAAATTCATAACTCTCTTAAAAGAATCAACTCTTAAATCATTAGCAAATTTCTGAGAACAAAGCTGAGCAAAAACACCACTTAAAATACCACTTACAGCACCAACTATTACAGTACCTATCATCAATAAGCCGATATTTATTACAACATTAATATCGCCAACACCAGAATTATTAAGCCCTAAAACACCATCATCAATAATCCTAGCTAAAAGATTAGGTTGTAATAAATCCATTATTACCTCACCTAGCATAAAAATAGGTGCCAAAAGAGCATAATACCAATACCTTTTAACATACTTAAACATAGTTCCTCCTAATAAAAACATAGACAAGAATTCTTATCTATGTTTGCAACACAAAATCAAAATTTATTTTTCAGAATCAATGGTAACTACTACACGAACACCAAGTTCTCTTTCACGAGACACACCATTTGAAAATAACAAATATGAATAATTAACACTATCACCCATTACATTTTGATAACCATATGATAAATATGATGGTGTTGTATATATAAATGATGAACCAGCTAACCAATAACTAGCAGCATCTTCACCAGTTCTTGAAAATAACATTTCAAACTTTTTACTATTCGAATCAAGCAAAGGCTTATCTCCTGCTTCTTGAGTCGAATATGCATACCATGTATTTGTAACAGTTACTTCATCTTTTGAAGAAGTAGTACTATCAGTCCATTTTTTATTATCTACATCAAACCAAACAAATTTATCATGTGCTAACATTAAGCTTCCTTCAAGACCTGTTTCAGTTTTATAATATGGATTTTTACTTTTTAAATTAGAATAAGTTACAACATTATCATATGTAGATAAATTGTTTGAAGTATAATCTATATTTACACCAGTTACTTTATCGATATCTAATATATTAATACTTCTCGCTGAAATTGCATTTTCACCTTTACCATATTTAGAAGCTATTTTATTCAACATATAAGTTCCTTCTAAATAATCTTTTTGTGATTTTGCCAAATCAGAAGAAGAACCAAAAGTAACACTAGAAACATCTCTATCAGACACAATCAAAAGATTACTTTCATTATCTAGTCCAAGAACTCTCCATTTAACATCTGTAAGCCCTGAAATCTTGCCACCATTAGATTCATCATATTCATAATAATCCCCAATAGACAAAATAACATCACCATTAATTAGCTTATCTCCTTCTTGCACCCAACATGCTTCCTTTTTATTAAACACAAGAACACCAATTACAATAGAAAAAATACCAAGTAAAATTCCCACAATCAAATAAATAAGTTTCTTTTGTTCCTTCTTACTTATTTTTTTCTTTTTTTCATCAGTAACTTTACTTTTCTCTAACTTTTTTTCTTTTACTTTTGCCTTCTTTTTAGTACCTTCAACTTTCTCCAATTCTTTTTTCATATTATCACTCCATTACTAATTTACCAATCTATAATTCTTTAAAAGTCCTCGATATCTTAACTCTAAATTATCAACACTTTTAAAATCATTAGGTCTTATAATATCAGGAAGATTCAAATCCAATTGAGCCATTTCAATTAAATATTTAACAAACTCAGCACAATAAAAATAATTATTTCTCTTTATCTTAATATTAAATACAGTTGCAAATAACCCAATAATATTAAACCTATATATTTTTTTATTTTTTTTCATATCATTAATTATTTCTTTAATTTTTTCATATTGTTCAATAGTTAAATCAAAAGAATAAATTGCAGAAGTTGTTTTTTTAAAACGACCAAAAGTTCCAATGTTTATCCCTTCTTTAACAAAACCACCAATAAAAGGATTATAAGGATTAAGTCTTCCAAAACTATACATTTCATCTAAATTTTCATCAGGCGCTAAAGAAACATGACTAAACTCTGCTTTTGTATAACACTTAATAATTTTAGAAAGAACTGTTCCAGTATATGTTAATACAATGTATATCTTCTTTGTTTTCTTACCATTCATAAATGTATAATTCTCCTTGTACAATTCTCTACTAAGTATAAAAATATTATATCATGATATAACAATTAAATACTAGATATTATTAAATAAAAAAATTATTTAAGATTTCCAAATTTTCTCAAAAAAGAACTTAATTCATTACCCTTAATAAAAAAATAATCTCCATTTTTTAAAATATATTTATTATATCCAAGTTCATTAATTATTCTAGCAATATCATCAATAAATACACTTAAAATCACTTCTTTTTTCTTTATATACTCTAAGCCATGAGATATTCTTAAAGCCTCTTGAAAATCATTTGCATCACTCAAAAAATCAAAAAGTAATAAACGTTTATTAGTAACAATTGAAGAAATATTTTTATCACATTCTTCTTTTTTTAAAATAACATCACTAATAAATAAAACTTCTTCTCCTTCTAACTTCTCAAAATCATACATAACAATACCTCCTACAATATTTATTATATAACAAAAAAAGCAAATAACATATATTTGCTTAATTAACTCTTTAAATATTTTTTTAAATCCTTTAATATTTTTTTACAATCACTTACACCTAGTTGATATGTATTATCAATTTCTAAATCATTCTTAGGAACTAAATTAATTTTAATTCTTTTAGATGGCCTTATAACAAATATTTCTTTTTTATTTTCCATATCAATAATTCTCTCTAAAGTAGAATTATATTCCTTATATCTATTCTCCATAGTATTAAGAAGTTTTTTATACTTTCGATATTTAAAACGAGCAAATTTCATTTTATCTTTATCTACTGGCTTCTTTCTGTAATCAAGTGGTTGTGTTAACACCACTATTATTTTTTCATACCCAAGGCTAATACATTTATCTATAGGAATACTATCAGATATTCCTCCATCTAAATATTTTTTACCATCTATTTTTACAATTCTTGAAACCATAGGCATAGCAGAAGTTGCTCTAAAAGCTTCTAATTGCTTATATACATCAGTTATCTTTAAATACTCAGCTTCACCAGTACAAACATTTGTAGCAACAGCATAGTAATCCTTATTTGCTTTAATAAAAGTATCATTATCAAAAGGATCAAGCTCTTTCGTAACCTTATAAAAAGCAAAATTCTTATTTACAATATTACCAGTTAAAAATAAAGATTTCTTACTTATATATCTTTTATCATTATAATACTTCTTAGTATATCTAAGCGCTCTTCCAACTTGATTAGAAAAATAATTAGCACCAAACAAAGCCCCAGCTGAAACTCCAATTATCCCATCTACTTCAATTTTATTTTCAAAAAGGGTATCAAGAACACCCATCGTATAAATTCCACGCATCGCTCCGCCTTCTAAAACCATTCCAACTTTCTTCATATAGCCACCTCTTAACATTCACTCTTTCTAACCAAAAATATTCCAGCTACCTGATATTTATCCTTATTAATTATATAAAGATAACCAAAAATGCAAAAAACAACCGCACCAATAAAATTAACTATTAAGTCATGCATCGTATCATGAAGCCCAATATCTAAATACCCTTTAATATAAAGCATCTCATTGCCATCCTTATCATAAATAATTGTGTGATCAATTCCCTCCAAACTTACCTTTCCTTCATCCAAATAAGTCGTATTAAGCTCATACAAATACTTATCATTTTGAGTATCATGTCCCAAGTGATCCATTCCATATTCATAAAACTCCCAAACAACTCCAATTGTCATAGAAAAACAGAATGCCACCAAAGATACAAAAATTGGAGATAACTTAAATGAAACAAAATTCTCATTCAATAAATATACTAAAGAAAAACCAACACTAGCAGCTAAAAAACCATTCAAAGTATGCAAAATATCATCAAAAATCTCAAACTTACCATAAAAATCATTTATTGTACCAAGAATCTCAGCAGAAAAAATAAACAATAAAATAATTACTTCTAAAACAACAGGAAGCTTAATTTTAAAAGTTTCTTCTGCAATTGAAGGAACCAAAAATAATATAAGTGAAAGAACACACAATATAGCATTTTCACTATTACCATGATAAAGTTCTCGAATCATACAAATAATAACCAATATTCTTAAAATAGAATAAACAATCAAAGAAGTCTTATTTTTCTTCTTAATAATCTTCTTAAGTTTATTTATAATTTTTTTCATACTATATCACCACTTCCATAACATTACAAAATTTAAAAACGAGACCGTCGTATCTCTACAGACAAGTCTCGTTAATTAAAGTAAAACCAGATAAAATATCGCGTTTGTTGGCATTACTATTAGTCTTATTTAGAAGCTAACTACTACTCCCTCATCTAGAATAATTATATAATATTTTAGCAAACATAACAATTGTTTAGATAAAAAAATAAAAACATGTTAAAACATGTTCTTACTCTTCAGTTGCAACTTGTTCTTTGTTGCATTTACATTTTTTAGTAGCAAGTAAAGCTCCTGCTACACCAACAGCAACAATACCAAGTACTACACCTGCTATAAGTTTCTTATTCATAACATTGCTCCTTACTCGTATTATTTTTTGTATTTAAACATTTATCTTCAATACAAAAATATTATATCATTAATAACACTTTTTTCATATAATTTTTAAAAAGAATTTTATTAAAAACGTCAACTTTTAAATACCAAAGAATCCATTATAAATTCCCCTACTTTTTTCCAATCATCCATCAAATCAAAAGTACAATTAAACGTTATTATTTTAAGATTTCCATCAACAGTAAAAAATATCATATGATTATATATATAAGTATCATCAGCAGGAGATATTAGCTTAACTTCTCCTATTTGATGATTCTCATAATCAAAAATATTAACCTCAACATCTTTATATATTGGATCAAATACATTTCTAACCAAATTAGTATAATCCTTAATATTATCTATTTTCTCATCAGTTAAATTAACTGCAATATTAATACTAGCATCTTCATTAGTATAAACAATACTTGGACTTTTATCATGAGAATATTTTACTTCTCTTACTTTATCACTCATAGTTTTAAAATTAATAGGTATTTTAATAGAAAAATTTCCGTTATCAAATTCACAATATTTAGTCTTAATAATAACATCATCACTTATTTCAATATCAAAGACATCTCTTCTACCCTTATTAAAATTAATAATCAAAGTAGTACCAGATATAACAAAAAAAATCATTACTACAACTAAAATAATCTGAATAGTTTTCTTTTTCATAAGACCTCCATTATTTTTTAGTTAATTCATAACTCTTATCAATAAAATTATATATATCGTTAAGTGCAACCCTTCCATCTAAAGGTATTGTCATCCAATGACTCTTATTCATATGATATGCCTTAAAATAACATTTATTATCTATTAAACTAGAAATCACTAAAGGATCGTTCTTTATATTAATAATGTCTAAAACATCATCAGAATCTATCCCTAGCTTTCTAGAACAAACAGAAAGAATTACAATATACCATTTAGAATTTTCTTTATGCTTAAAAACTGCATTATTAGGTGATTCTTCCCATAAAAACAAAGGATCATCACCATATTTATCTTTTACATAAGAAACTATATCATTTGTATAATTAGAAAAGAACTTCTCTTTAATAAAACAATTATCAATCAATTCTTTTAAAAACAATTCATATTCACTTCTTAATAAACCAACAAATTCACCATTTTGAGAAAAATTATATAAAAGAGAATATTTTTCTTTAGTATAAGAATCAATCACACATTCATTAATATTACCATCTATATCAATAGAAATAATTGCTTCAAAATCCCCATCAAATAACTTTCTACTATAAATATATTTTCCTTTGTCAAAAATAAATCCAAATGAAATAAGTGAAGAAAAATCTACCTTATAACCATCAAAATATTTATCTATATCCATATTATCATCCATCTTGTAAGTATATTATAACACCAAAACAAATAAAAGTACTTAAATAACTACTATTATAAAATATTTCTTTATATTTCATACACTAAAACGAAGGTGATTATTAAATAGAAAAAATTGTTTTTAATATAGAACCATGCACCTTTACAACCAATGCATTCTTAATAGGTATCTTATTACTACAAGAATTATCAAACAGCAAACAAGACAATGACTACAATTAATAGGACTAACTATGCAAACTTACGCATCATAACATAATACTTTAAATAACGAAAAAACAAAAGAAACAGCAGATATATAAACACTAAAAAAAGCAATCAAAAAAAGTAGCATAAAACAGTTGTTTGTTTTAAAAAATTATATTGTAATGTGCAATAGAGATATACTTAATTGTTAGGTGTTCCTCTGTTCAATTTAATGAAAAATACAACATTAAAAAGAATGGGGGTGATGTTCAATGAGGAAGGAATTCGTCTATAATGGAATTATTAGTTGCATTTGCACTTATAATGCTATATACGTTTGTTGTTTTAAACTCGAAGAACTAAAAAAAGACACCTATCATATAATGACAGGTGTCGCAAACAATATACAAAATATATTGAACAAAGAAAGCACTTAACGTCCAAAGTAAGTATATCTCTTTTTTATTTTATTCAATTAGTTGAATAAAATACTTCTTTTCCAAGAAATTGCTTATTATTATAGCAACTTCTCGCAAAATGTCAAATAGAACTATTCCAAAACAGCAAACTATTTACTTTTATACTCCTATTCTCCAACAATATTGTAACAATCACTAACAATAATTGCAAGTTTTTTTAGTTTTTTTATACAATTGTATGTATATTTATGTTTTATCATTATATATTATTACTCCACTTTTTACTGCTGATCAAAGCAAAAAAATAAACATATTAAAATTTAGAACAAAAAAACTCAGTCAACGACTGAGTTATAAACTTAATGGTAGCGAGAGAGGGGGTCGAACCCACGACCTTCCGGGTATGAAAAAAAAGCCCTAAATCTAATTATTAACTAATTTTTCCGTTTTTTCCTGTATTTATAAGTATTTCTTATATTTCTAAAATCTAATTAAGTTTAAATAAATCTAATTAAATCTAATTAAATTTAATTCTTTTTTTATAAAAAATACCTAAATTTTCCCTAAAAAATTTTTTATATTTTTTAAAAGAACTTATGCCAATTTTGTTTTAAACTTTTGCTTTCTTACTAGATAAATTTATTGTAACATAAAATAGCATTTCTTACAATAAGTCTACTTAAAAAGTATTACTATTTTATATTATCTATATATGGTATTAAATATTTATTAATTAATTCAGTTCTAATTTTAGGATTATAAACTAAAGAACAAGTACAGCATATTACAATATTCTTTTCTGGTATTACTGCAATAAGCGAACCACCAACACCATTAGCACAATAAGAATCATATTTTCCTGTGTTATATTCTTTTGTAATAATTTTCATCGTTTGATTTTTAGGATATATCCACCATAAGTAACCATAATTTTTTTCTCGTTCTTTTGTCATTTCTTTTATCCATTGTTCCGATACAATTCGTTTTCCTTTATAAACTCCTTTATTAAGCACTAATAATCCAATTCTTGCAAACTCATCTGTAGTTAAACACAACCCCCAACCAGCAATATAATAACCACTTGGATCGTGTACCCAACCTCTATTGTTTCTTGATTTATAAAATTCTGCTTGTGATTCTTTGTCGTGTATTTCTACATCAGGAAGATTTAAAATATCTAAATAATTAAATAAATTGTTTTGAGCGAAATCTTTTAAACTCATATTCGTTGCTTTAGTTAATATGTTAGATAAGATTTGAATACCAACAGTAGAATAGTGAAAATGTTCTCCGATGTTTTCTTTGCCACCAATTAATTCAAGTATTTTTTCACCCCAATTTTGACTTGTAAATACTTTTGTATATGGCTCATATTTAAATTTATAAGGAACTCTCATTGTTAAAAAATCTTCTATAGTAATATCTTTTAATTGTTCTTGATTTCTTTTTAATTCGTATTCAGGAAAGAAATCTAAAATTTTTTGATTAACACTTTTGATATAACCTTTATCTATTGCTATTCCTATTAAAATTGAAACAACACTTTTTGCTATAGAAAAAGTATGAACTGATTCATCTTGTGATGATTCATTAAAATATTCTTCATATACCTTTGTATTGTCTTTATATGCTACTATACCAAGAGTATTATTATATTCTTCGTAAACAACTTTTTTTATTTCATCTTTCATTTATTTCAACTCCTTAATAAATTATAGATATATTATATCAGAAAAAAGTAAATTCTTTTACAGATTTACTTGTATTAATCTTGTGATTTAAAAGGATGTTTTAATTTTTCCTTTAGTGATAATGAAATAATATTCATAGATATATTATAAATTTCTTCAGCTTTTTCTTCATTAACACTTAATTTATCAATTAGTTCATTTATAATATTTTGTTTATTTTTATTACCTAACAAGAAGTTATTTTCTAATACACCATTAATAATTAAACATTTTTCTTTACTTAATTTAGTTTTATTTTGAATTGTATTGATAAATTCATCTTTATTTATTTTCTTCATTATACATTTTTCCCTTTGAATCTTTTTGAATTTCGTAACCATATTCAAAAATGTATGACATACTAAATATAATTAATATTTCTAATATACTCATCAATTCAAATGGACTATCTGTTTGAGATAAACCTAAAAGAGAATTAAATAATGTTCCTGATATTGGTGTAATGATAATTAATGCTATCATCAAATAAGATATTTTTTTAATAAAATTTACATTATCCAAAGTAAATGGTGTATTATTATTTTTTATGTTATTAAATAGTTTTTCTACATATCTTAACACAATTATCATAATAACTATATCTATTATAAGAAATAATAAACCAGCTTCAATATATCCAATTATTTCAAAATTAGAATTGTTATTAAATATTTCTATAACTTCATTTTCTTGCGTATCAGTATCAAATTCGCCAACTATAATATCGTGTATTTCTATTTTATTCTTATCAATTATTTTAATATTATCTGTTTTAAATGTTATCTCATTATCTTTAATTTCTACATTATTTACAACATAAGGAACTAAAATCATAGCAAGTATGATAAACGGTATTGCTACTTTTAATACAATTCCTCCAATTTTTCCTATTAATCCAGTTACATTACTTAATGTTTTTACTTGTTTTTGTTTCTTGTCATTAAACTTAACTACATTCATAATTATTTCTTTGTCTAATGAATTTATATCGCTCATATCAGTATGAACTAGATCATTTATTTTACAATTAAAGATTTTACATAATTCTAAAATGTTATTCATTTCTGGATATGCTTCACCATTTTCCCATTTAGATACCGACTGTCTTGATACATTCATTTTTTCAGCTAGTTGTTCTTGCGACATCTTTTTGTTTTTTCTAATTAATTTTAAATTATCACCAAACTTCATTAGACTTGCTCCTTTCATACATCATGTATATATTAATATAGATATTTTTAATATCAACTTTCAGTTGCATTTATGTTTTGCAACCAAAATGTTACATAAATATTATACCATAAAAAGAGCAGATCTATTTTGCTGATCTGCTTGATATACTTTACTTTAATGTTTCTATTATAGAAGTCATTTCATCTTTTGAAATGTTATGTCCTATAAATTGATATAAAATATCATCATATACAAATGTTGCTGTTAATCTTTCTTCACTCCAATCATTTGTATATACAACAATATTAGTATTTAAGTTTTCTGATTTATATGAATTTTCTATATTCTTTTCACCTGTAGCATCAATACCTTCTTGAAAAGCTAATACATATCCCTCATCTGCATATTTATTAAGCATATGCGCTGATACACTGATATATTTATTTTCGTTTTCTTTGTAGAAATATGGAATCCACAAATCAACTCTACCAATAGAACCATCATCATTTAAAGATGTTCTATAATATATCTCATTTGTATTATTTTCTGGAAGTTTGAGAATTGAAAATTTTAACATTTCTTCAACTTCTTTAAATGTCATTTTAGGACTTTCTGAATTTTCTTTTATTTTTATAGCATCAGTTGGTATTTCTTTAAAATTATTATTTTCTGATATTTTTACTTCTTCGCCATTTTCTAATTTAATTGATGTACTCCAATTTTGAAAAAACTCTTTAATTTCTTTTGCATATACAACTGTAACCGATAATAAACATACTGCTACTGCAATAGAACATACATAAGATAATTTGAATCTTCTATGAGTTTGTTTTTGCTTATTTACTGTCATATTTAAAATATTCCTTTCTAATTTCTCGGAAACACAAACATCCGAGAAAACATTTTTTATTTTCTTATTCATTTGTTATGCCTCCTTTAAAATTTCTTTCAATTTTTTTCTAGCACGAGATAATATAGTTTGAATATTTGTTACTGATATATTTAATATCTCTGATATTTCTTTGATTTTATAATTTTCATAATAATATAGAAAAATTATAGTTCTATATTTTTTTGGTAATTGTAATATTGCTTCTAAAAGATAATTGTCAGGTAAAGTGGTTGATGATGTATTTTCTTCTTTTTCTGTAAATGCAATAATCTTTTTTTTCCAAGATGATAGTAAAAAAGTTTTACATTCATTAATAGTAACTTTAATAAGCCATTTTTTTATATCTTGATCCTGATTATTCAATATATCAATATGGTTATATAACTTAATAAATGTATTTTGAGTTATATCATCAGAGTCGGATATATTTTTAGTATAACTATATGCTAATCTATATATATCATTTTTGTATAAATTAAAGATTCTAATAAATTGATTATCCAATATACCACCTCCGTTGCTTTTGAAAGCTTTCACTATAATAACTAATGAAATGACAAAAATATCACACTAAATAATTAAAAAATAAAAAAACTAGATATTTCTATCTAGTAATAATCTTAAATGGTAGCGAGAGAGGGATTTGAACCCCCGACATTTCGGGTATGAAAAAAAAGCTCTAAATCTAATTATTTACTTATTTTTCAGTTTTTCCCTGTATTTATAAGCATTTCTCATATTTCCAAAATCTAATTAAGTTTAAATAAATATAATTAAATCTAAATAAATTTAATCTTTTTTTTATAAAAAATACCTAAATTTTCCCTAAAAAATTTTTTACCATTTTTACAAAGAACACTACCAATATTTGCTTGATAAATATATTATAGCATAAAAAAGCAAATCTTACAAAAGATCTGCTTAAAGTTTATTTTTCTTTTTTTGTTAACTTCTTAACTTTTTCTGTATTTTCAATATATGTTTCAGTATAACCACATTCAGGACATACAGCACATTTTATTTTTTCTAAAGCACCTTTTAAAGCACCTTTTTCTCTAACATCAATACCATATCCATTAGCTACCATTAAAACTAAATTTTCTACCATTTCAGTTTCACATCTTAAACATTTTCTCATAAATTTCCTCCTAATATGTTATTTATTTTTTAATAAAGATAGATATATTACAAAATATATAAATATAATAATATCCATAACTATAAATTCAGGCTGTCCGATTGCTTCTTGAACTCCATACTTAAATACATTTATAAAATTCCAAATTAATAAAATTAGAATAGTAATTATATGAGTCCATTTTGCAGAAGTAATACCATATTCTTTTTGCTTCTGTAATTTAACTAGATTCTCATCGGCTTTATCAATATATTGTTCTGATGCTAGTTTTTCGCCACTTAATAATTCATTTACAGTTATTTCTAAAATATTGCATAAATCCATCATAATAGAAGCATCAGGCAAACCTTTACCTGTTTCCCATTTTGATACTGCTTTATATGTAATATTTAATTTTTCGGCAAGTTGTTCTTGTGTTAATTTTTGTTTCTTTCTGCAACTAGCTATAAACTTTCCGATTTTTTCTTGATCCATAATTTAACTCCTTTCAAGAACAACTATATTACATTATAGAAAATATTTATACCCACTAATAGTAGAGTTAATATAATTTTATTTACAATAATTCATTATTGATTCTGATGTTTGGTTTTCGTTGGATTCAATAACCCAATATTCATTTTCTAAATTAGTATTACATCTAAATACATCATAAAAAATTGTATCATAATATATTGTTGTATCTATTGTAGTAGTTTCTTTTGAAAACATAGGTGCTTGATCGTTTAGTCTTACATTAAGATAATCTAAAGTAAACAAAAATACAGCAGATACAATAAAGAATCCATAATTAAAAAATAATCTTTTTGAATACTTTAATTTTCTAGTAAATTTAGCGAATCCTATTAAAGCAATTATTAATCCAAATATTGAATAAATAGAACACCAGCTACTTTCTGATGGAAAGATAGCGATCGCTGTTAATGTTATCAAGAATCCGAATACCAATAAAATAGTTCCTATAGTATTGCTTGACTTATCCAATTTTTTATTAGTATAGTCAATCGTATTTAAAATATTTTCTTCAAATTTATCCTGATAATCTTTTTTATCTAATTTTTCGCCACTTAATAATTCATTAATAGTTATATCTAATTCATTACATAATGGCTTCATTAATGATAAATCTGGCATACCACGACCATTTTCCCATTTTGAAATAGCACGATCAGTAATACCTAATTTTTCTGCAAGTTGTTCTTGTGTTAAGTTTTTTTCTTTGCGAAGTTCAGCTATAAATTTTCCAATTCTTTCTTGATCCATAATTTGACTCCTTTCAAGAACAATTATATATATAAATGATTAAAATTACACCAAACGAACCGTAGAGTTATTTATTTTTTAATCTTGAATATCTTTTATATGCAACAAATAATCCCCCAAACCAAGCTAATAGAGATAAAATTACAGACATATAATCATTATTTCCTATAGCCACATAATCCCAATAAATTAAAAAACCAAAATAATATATAAAAAATGCGATTACATAAATTATTTCCATTATTCTAGCAATACTTTTTTTATCTAACATTAAAAATATATTTTTAAGAAATAAACCTAAACTGAAAATTAAAAAAGGTATAATAACTATTATTGTTATCAAATCTTTAGTATTAAATAAAATATATGTTAATAATCCAAAAACAAAAAGAGAAGTAAAAGTTTGTTTTGTTTTATTTATATTTTTCATATATTTCACCACCTAATAAATATGTAATATCTATTAAGATAATTATACCATAAAAAAAGCAAATCTAATTATAGATCTGCTTATCTAAATAATCCACTGAATTATCAGTGGATTATAATTTTATTTAATTTTATAAACCATAAACACAGAATCATTATCTAAAATGTTCGGTTTAAATTTAACAAGAGTACTTCCATCTAATGAAAATAGTTCAACATTATTATTTATTGTATATTTATACATTAACATTTCTTCTTCATTCAATGAATAGGTTATTCTGGCATTGTTTAGATAAGTGTAATCTTTATCTTTTGATAGCAAATTATTTTTTATACTCATTATAGTAATATTTTTTGAAATTCTATCAGCAACAATATTATTATAATTAATAAAGTTCCTATCCTTAATAAAATCATTATCTACAATATATAATAGCTCCTCTTTAACTATTTCTAAAATTTTATTATCATTTACAACAAAAAATCTATTATCTAGTTCTAAAATCTTTTGATAAGGTATATTTTCTGATAAATCAATCTTTTTTATTAATGAATCTTTTTTGAAGATTGATAATGAATTTAATCCAAGAACATACAAATACTCATCGGCTACAACAAAATCAACTACTGCTAAATTTATTTGAACACAGTTTTTATCACTACATATTTGACTATCATAATAATCTTCTTTATAACCACCATTTACATAAAAATACATTTTTTCGTTATAAAATTTAACTATGTTTATATCTTTATCATTTAATTTTATACTTTTCATATTCTTTGAGTCAGTTTCATAGAGCCCACCTGGACCAAAAGAATAAATTTTATTCTTATAAATCGTATTATAACTAATATCTCCAATATCGGAAAATTGCTCTGTTTTTAATAATTTGCCATATTCATTATAATATTGAAATTTATTTACAACATTATTATAATTTCTACCAGAAACTTGCAACATATATATACTATCATTATTCATATACATTGAATTATTATTCATATAATAATTTATCAAATATAAAGAAATAAGCAATGTAAAGATAATACAAAATATTATAATTTTTTTCTTTTTCATCATTTAGAATGGGAATGATACTTGTAAGATAGTATCCCCATCATTCATTAGTTGAGAAGGTAATATTGGTGTACCCCATATTCTTGATGAAGCTATATTATATCCAGCAGCATCCCAAGCATAATATACTAATTCACTACAGTAAAAATCTCCTCCTATAGGATCGAATCCATAACCTCTTCCTATTCTTTCATAAGCATAATCTCTAGCAGTATTATATTTGCTACTAGATGCACCATTTACTTTATAAATACCTCCTGTTTGACATTCAGACCAATAATTATTAACTCTATTTGTATATAATTTAACTCCGTCACCAGGATTAGCCTCAATTACATTTCCACCTGCTGAGTATCCAATACCTGCATGACCGTGAGTCCAACTTGAAGTTCTAGAATCCATAGATACAAATATATACCCACCGATATTTATTGTATTTGCATAATCCCAAGAACTACTATTTGCTATAGCTGTATCATCATATAATGTTTGTTTAAAGTTTTCAATATATTCAACTAATGCAGTTTCTTCTTGCACTGTTAGACTATGTACATCTTCTTTATTAACAGTTTCTAAAAATTCATCAATTTTATTTTGAATTAATATTTCTTTGCTAGCATCTTCAAGTTGAATATTGTCACTTATTTCTAAAGCAGAAACATTTTGAATAGACATTGTAAAAATTGCAAGTAATAAAAAACTAAATATACCTTTTTTCATAAAATCACTCCTTTTCTTTTTTTAAGTATTTTTTGTTTTTTGAATTTCTCATCACCTCTTTTCTTTTTAATATTAAGATGTATAAAAAAGAGCAATATTAACCTGCAAAATGTTAATACTGCTCACACTTCTACCAAAAATATTATTTTTATTTACAAATACATTATATTATAAAATTTATTCAATGCAATATATTTTTTTTAACTTCTATATTTTAAATTGTTTTCTTTAGCAAAAATAAACAAGCTACATAGTAAACACATAAAATTATACCAATATAAAATTCATTTACTATTTGACCTTTGTCAAAAAAACTACTATATATTAACAAACCACCAACTACAAGTCCAAAACAAATACCATACCATTTTCCCTTTGAAAGTAACACACCAGCTAATGCTAACAAGCATACTCCTAGCCATCCTAAAATATTTATTTGACTAAAATCACCTAATATACTTATAAAAAGATAAAAAGACAATCCAATAATAAAAGGAAAATAATAAATCAAATTTTTTTCTTCATAACTAATCCTCCTAATTAACAAATTTTATTTATTTTACTTCATTAATTTCTTTTTTATTATATAACTAGTATAGCCTAAAGCACTATAAATAATTGCATACACAATACAAGTTCCCATATGAAACCATAAATTGATTGGTATTAAAAAAGTTATTGACAATGTTATTAGACATATTAGCAGTTCTTTTTTATCACTACATATTAATCCTAATAATATATACATAATTGGAAAAGCGACAAATAAACCATTTAATATATCCTTACCATCTCTCCACAAATATATTAATAAAAACATTACTATACAGGGAATAATAATCTTCATAGTTTTTTTCATTCAATTTCACCACCTAATAAATATGTAATATCTATTAAGATAATTATACCATAACTTTACACAAAAAAAATAGGGAATAGTAAATCTATTCCCATAATGTATAAAAAAACTAGATATTTCTATCTAGTAATAATCTTAAATGGTAGCGAGAGAGGGACTTGAACCCCCGACTTTTCGGGTATGAACCGAACGTTCTAGCCAACTGAACTATCTCGCCATAAGTGGCTATTTAACTCACTGGTCGCACGGGTATGAA
>JAGALD010000071.1 GCA_017625395.1 Bacilli bacterium
AAGATAATTAAAATAAAAAAAAGAATTTTACTCTTAAACACAAAATCACCTAGTAAAATATATGTATATTAAATATAAAATTATTTAAAAAGAAAAAAGGATTACTCCTTTTATGCAACATCATCTACCCTATTATTGTCTTCATCATAAGGCTCATAATCCAATTTTTTAACTTTTGCATTATTCTTATCAAGTTGTTCATTAAATTCTTTTTTTGTATATGAAAGATAATCTCTTCGTTCACTAATATTTTTACTCAATTGATCTAATTTCTCTAAAGCCTCATGAAATTCCGGAATATCATAGTCCTTAAATTTATTTTCAAATTCTCGTCTTAAATCAACAACCTTAGACATTGTATCATCAATCAACGTGAAAATATCATCAATTGATTTTAATCCACCAAGGATCTCTTCTTCATAATTATCAACAACAACTTCACTACGAACACGTCTTTCAGTAATAGGAATCATTCTCTGAACAATTGCAATCACCGTTTGAGTAGCAACTAACGCTTTAACTGTTCTTGGAACAAGTGGATTATTTCTAATCATCATATAACTAAAAAGCAAAGCATTTAAATGATTATTAACAGTTCTAGTAACATATTCCACTCTTTCAACAACATGCTTAGAATTATTAACCTTATCCTCTAAATCCTTAATCATATATTCACTATTTTTTATCATGTAACTTATCTCATCAAAAGCTTTATCATTATCATCAAGTGACACTCTAAAATCTTCAAAATCTTTATCCCTATCTTTAAAATCACCAATCTTATAAATAACCTCTTCATGTAATTCATTAGTAAACTTATCCAAAAGATGAATTTGTTCTAATAAAGATAAATATTCACTATCAGTTTTTACCTCTTCTAAAGCACGTTCATCAAATTGATTATCAAATTTTTTTCTATATTCATCCATCAAATAAGAAATATAATTATCATCAAATTTATATGACTCATCAAGATTAAAAGATTTTCTTAATAAATCCAATTCTTCTTTTATTCTATTTATCCTATCAAGTAAAATAGTTATTTTTTCAGAATGATTAATAGCATCTTCTTGTAATACTAATTCATCATAATCTCTTTTTTGTTGCTCATATTCAGAAACAAGCTTATTTATTTTATAACGAGTTGATTTTAATAATTCATCAAAATATTGAACTATTCCTTCTTCCAATATTAATTCAGTAACTTCTTTATTAGAATCAGGCTCTAGATTTGTAGCTAAACCCTCATTATTATCTTTTTTTTGAGATACAGGGCTAGAATCAATTAAATAATCTTGAGAAATAATAGGTTTTTCTGAAGAAATTAATAAAGAGTCATCTTTATTTTCTATAGAAAGCTCTTGTTTAGGAGTGTCCTCTTTTTTATTTACTACAGAAGGATTACTTTGTGTTGAAACATCTTGTACAACGCTTTCAGAAGAATTATCCTTTTTATTTTCGTTTGAAAGAACCTCTACAGTATTAGAAGAAAGCGCTACATCAACATTATCATTATTTAACATGTGAACATTTGATTTCTTTTTGAGTTTCTTTTTTAACTCAACATATTCAAATTTTCTCTTACGCCTATTAAAAATTCTTAAAAAAAATCTATCCAAAAAAGAGTCTTTTTTTTCGTCAGAATTAAATTCATCACTCATTATTCTCACCATAATAATTATAGCAAAAAAAAAGAGATTATAATAGAAAATAAACATCACTTATAATCACTTAACAAAAACTATACATTATCATTTTTTTTAGTCTTTAATTTCTTAACACATACTTCTTTTTCTTTTATATTCATTCTTTCAAAAAGAGTATTTATTCTTTGAGTTAACCCATCAAGAGGTATTTCCCCCTTGATCATTTTTAATATATTAATAATCTTTTTGTCTCTATTTGAAACATGTTCAAAACCAAAGTCACTTAAATTATAAACAACTCCTGTATTATTTATACCTATTTCTTGATGCTCTTGCATAACATCAAAATATTCTGACACAATTTGTTTTTCTTCATCATCTAAATAAGATAAAGCCAATCTTTTAATTTTTTCACAAATCTCCAGATTATTTGATAAATCAAAACATTTTCCTTTTCTAGAATAAAAATTAATACGAGTTCCTTTATCTAAACTAAAATTAAATCGATATGTTCCATTAATTTTTCCAGAAGATTTAAAAGTGTTTAATTCTAATGATGATCTATTCAGGATACCATTTGAATCATATACAGCTTCAAAGACAACTGCTCTTCTATTTTTTTCTTTTGAAGAAACTAGCTTAAAAGTTTTCTCACCTGTTACTAAATTATCAGTAATTATAACATTTCCATTCTTTTTTGTAACAATATTGCCATCAACACTAATACTATATTTTTCATTATCTGTACCAAACATTGAACTACCACGTCTTATCTCAATATCAAAATCACTAGATAAAACATTATATCTTGAATCATAGGAATATTTACCTTTACCATTACTTTCTTTAGAAAAATATATGTCACCATTATTTTCAAACGAAATACTTCTAACTGAATTATTTGTAACTATACTATTCCAATCAATTTGCATAACAGGACAATTATATTTTCCATCAATTATTAAAGTTTTTATAGGCTTTTGTCCACTTTTACTAGAAGAAATCTTAAACCAATCAATTCCATATGATTCTAGATGTTTTTTTACATCCTGTTCCAAACCACAAAATTCATTGAAAAAAGAATATGGAACATCAGCATTTACATATACTTCACGCCAAAAAGCATTCCAATCTAAAAGATTTTTTTCAGCATTTACCATTTCTTCTCTAATTAATTGTACCAACATATCATTATCTTTATCCATATCCATAACACCCACCTAAATTAATTATACCATATAATATAAAAAGTTTCATTAATCAAATAGCTTATTACTTACTTTTAGAAACAGAATTATCTAATTCAATCCTAGATATATCTTCTCCCAATACATCACTTACTTCAACCTTAGTATTAAATGGATAACCACTTACAATATCATATACCTCAACACGTGAATCAACTTGTTTATTAAGTGCATAATAGCCAGATGTTTTATAACCACCATCAGGGAAAACCAAATAAAAAATATTATCAGCTGTATTTTTCGAAGGAACATGTCTTATATTTCCCAAAATATTAAACTCTCTATTAATAGATTCTTCATCTAAATTACCTTTATCAACAAAAGCTAAGTATTTCAATTTCATTATTATTAGCCGATTGTTACCGCCACCAGCTCTTCCATATATATAATACTTACCATCCGTCTCTGCTAATCCTAAATCTGAATATTCACTAGACATTAAATCACTAAAATAATTAAGATTATTAAAATAAAGTTCTAGGTTTTCATCGCCTCTATCTAAATCCAAAAAAGCTTCTAACCACGTTTTACCAGCATATCGTTGATGGTCTGTACCAACTAAATCCTTTATACTAAATAACGCCTGCTCTTGAAAGCAAAAATTATAGTCATCAATACAAAATTTTTGTGATTCAGTAATAAGAGGATTAAAAAATAAAACTTTTTCATTAAAACTTTCCGGAATATCAGAATCACAATAAATGCCAATACTTTCAAAAAACTTCCTTTTTATTTGACTTAAATTGTTAATTATTTCCATACCTAACACCTACTTTATAATTTTTAAACAAATTTTATTCATTCGGAATATTTACTTTTACTTCTATAAAAAAATTTCTTCATAATAAGAATAGCACATTAAAAAAGTAGCATCAACCGCTACTTAAATTTAAAAAATTAATAATTAACTTTTAACAATTACATTTAAACATGTCATAGCCTTAGGCATATTACCTTTTTCATTAGTATATTCACAAGTTTGACTAATTTGAGCTGTTCCATCTGCATTTGCAGTTATAATCCAATCATAATAATTAGTATGAAGATCTACACCATCAGGGAAATGATTTGACCAACTTTTATAGTTTACATAGTCAACAATATTTGGATCTGGATTAACATCACTTTCAGCAGTAACTATTTTTCCTGATCTAAACACACTATCTCCATCAGCACTAGTTCTCATCAATTGATTTATTCTACCAGCATTATTTGGAAGTCTAACAGTAAGTACTCTAGTCTCACCAGGTTTCATATAGATTGTTCCACCATCTTCAAGAATTTCCCCAGTTGTATTATCAAAACATAACAACGGCTTTGATCTTTTAGCATAAGCTGGATCTATATAATAATTGCTTGCATCATCCACATCACCAATGAAAGCTGCTTTTAAAGCTTCAATTGAACCTGGATCAGCAGTTGCTGCTCCAGCAATAACATTACCATTTGCATCAACTGGATCACAATTCATAGAAATTGCATTAATTTCACCAATAAGTGCATCAACTTGTCCTTCTAAAGAATTAACTTTACTTCTATAAGTTTCTTTGTCCTCTTCCTTACATGATGCATAACTACTACAAGCACTTTTTAATTCACTTAACTTAGTATTAAGCTCTGCACACTTAGAAGCAGCACTAGATAATGCTTGCATTCCTTGTTCAATTCCAGAAACTTGTGCTTTTACATTTGGTAATGTAGTACTTTTAATATAATCTAAACCCTTTTCAGACGATGTAGAAAGAGTAGTCTCTATACTAGATATTTTTGCACTAACATCGCTTAAAGCACTAGAATAACTAGAAACATAAGAACCAAATTCTTTACCATTCAAAATATTATAATATTGTTGATATTTACTAT
>JAGALD010000010.1 GCA_017625395.1 Bacilli bacterium
AGATTGTGGAACAGAATTCGTTTTCACAGCTAGAGATCAAGCTTTTTATGCAGAAAAAGGTTTTACAAATGAACCAAAAAGATGTAAACCATGTCGTGATGCTAAAAAAGCTGAAAAAAGAAATAATAATCAATAATAAAATTTTAATCAAACCAAACGGTTTGATTTTTTTTGTCATTTTTCGACATATCAATATGATAATTTAGTATTGGTGATAAAATGAAAAAGAACTTTTGGATTCCATTAGTAATATCAGTTTTTTTAGGTTTCTTGTCTGCTCAAATTGTTTACTCAACATATAAAAAAAATTTAGAAAATTCAGAATATAATGCATATTTAATTCAAGTAGCAAGTTATAATAATAAAGAAAGTATTGATCCTGTATTTTTGGATAATACAAATTTTTTAATTATTAAAGAAGATAATATTTATAACATTTATGCAGGTATTACAACTGATTTAATGAATGCACATAAAATTAAAAATATTTATACAAAAAAAGATATCGATATTGAAATAAAACCAACAGTAATTGATAATATTGAGTTTATAAGTAATCTTGAGCAATATGATATTTTAATGGAAGAAGTTGATGAAGATGAAAATGTACTTTCTATTAATGATGTTATTTTATCAAGTTATGAGGAAATGGTTTTAGGAAAATAACATTATAAGTATAAAAATATATTAGGTGATTAAATTGAAAATAAAAGATATACCTAATAGTGAAAGACCTAGAGAAAGATTAATTGAGTATGGAAGTGCTTCTTTATCAAATGAAGAGTTATTATCGATAATTTTAAGGTGTGGTACTAAAGATAAATCTGTAAAAGATTTATCTTTTGAAATTTTACAAGAGTTTAAAAATATTACTAACCTAAAAGATGTAACAATTAATAAATTAATATCTATAAAAGGAATTGGCTTAACTAAAGCAACTATTATAGTTTCAGTAGTAGAATTAGGAAAAAGAATTCTATTGAGTGACAATAAAAGTAATACAGTAGGATATACAAATCCAAGTGTTATATATCAAAATACAAAATATTTATTTAATGATAAAAAACAAGAATTTTTTTATTGCTTTTATTTTGATAACAAACAACACTTAATTGGAAAAGAACTTTTATTTGTTGGAACTGTCAATAAAAGTTTAGTTCATCCAAGAGAAGTATTTAAATATGCTTATTTATATTCAGCGACAAGTATAATTTGCATTCATAATCATCCAAGTGGTGATGTTAATCCATCTATTGAAGATATAGATTTAACAAATGCATTAATTGAAATTGGACATATTCAAAAGATTCCTCTTTTAGATCATATTATAATTGGAAATAATAATTATTATAGTTTTTCAGATAATGGGAAAATTAATAATAGGTGATAGTATGAAAAAAAGAAGAAAGAGAAAAAAGTCATTCGTTAACAAGAAATATTTATATATTTTTTTTATATTGCTACTTTTAGGATTAGCATATTTTGAAATAAGTAAGGGAATTTACATAAGTGGATATTTTAAAGATATATTATTTTATCCAACAACAAAAATCGAAAACTCTTTATTTCCTATTATATTTAATGATGAATTAAAAAAAGAAAACGACGAATTAAAGAAAATGCTAGAAATAGAGAATACATTATCTAATTATGAAATATATTATGCGACAGTTATAGAAAGAAATAATGATTATTGGTACGATACCGTTACAATAAATAAAGGCATAAAAGATGGTATAGAAAAAGGTATGGCAGTTGTAGACTCTTACGGTTTAGTAGGAAGTATTACGTCATTATCAAATAATACCTCTGTTGTTAAATTAATTACAAACTCTAATAAATATAATGAATTCTCTGTTAAAATAAAGGGAATAAAAGAAATTAATAAAGTAATAAGTACTTCAAATAATAAGTTGCAAATAGAAGGAATAAGTAAAGATTTACAAGTAAAAGTAGGAGATAAAATAATTACAAATGGATTAAGTAATAAATTCCCAAGTGGATTATTAATAGGAGAAATAATATCTTTAGAAGAAGACTATTATGGTATAAGTAATAAAGCCATAGTAAAACCTGCCGCGAATATCGAAAATTTAAGATTTGTAGCTGTATTAAAAAGAGGAACATTATGATTATATTAGGACTTGTTTCAATTGTACTTGATTTAATTATTTTAAATGTTTCTCCATATACTATTAATAATATTACAAGTCTATTTCCAATGTTAACATTCGTATATATAATTTCTATGTTTTACTTTTCTAAAAAAGTTGATATTACTTATTACGTAATTATTTTTTTATATTTATTAATTGGCAATAATATTTTTCTACCTTTAATGGGACTTATTTTACTACATTATCTTATTACAAAATATAAGGCGTATTTTAAAATAAATATTTTTTCATACTTGCTTTTAGTAACACTATCTATAGCAATTTTTGATATATTCACATTTTTTATCTTGGTATTATTTAATAGTTTACAATTTAATATTTATTATCTTTCATATAAAATAATAAACAGTATTATATTAAATATTTCTTATGGTATTCTATTATATTTTTTATTTCCAGTTCTAACATCTAACAAAAATTAATAATTATTATTAGAGATGATAATATGGATGAATATAAAAGTTTAAATAAGTATTTAAACAAAAATAAAGAAAAACCTAAAAGTGAATTTGATAAACATCTTAATGCATTTATTAGTAAAGTATTAATATCATGTATTTTATTTATTGCATTCTTAATAGCTAATAAAATAAATACAAGTACTAAAGATATAATTTATGAAAATGTATATAATAAATCTTTTTCTTTTGCAATAGTAAACAATTGGTATAAAGAAAAATTTGGTGATGTTTTTCCTTTTGAGAGTATTTTTTCAAATACACAACCAGTTTTTAGTGAAAAATTAATATATGAATCAGCAAACTTATATAAAGAAGGGGTATCTTTAAAAGTAACACCTAATTATTTAGTACCAATATTAGAAAATGGAATTGTAATATATATTGGTGAAAAGGAAGAGTATGGTAATACGGTAATCGTTCAACAAGAAAATGGAATTGATGTATGGTATTCAAATGTTAATATCTCAAACATTGAAATGTATGACTATGTAAGTAAGGGAAGTTTTATTGGAGAAGTTAATGGAGATAACTTGTATTTAGTATTTCAAAAAGATGGTAAATTTTTAGATTATAAAAAATATGTTTAAAAGTATATATATTCATCCATTAACTTATTTATTAATTATTATTGCAATGATCACGGCAAATTTTAAAAAAATAATAATCTATATGTCCTTAATATTTGTACATGAATTAGGTCATTTTTTAACAGCAAAGTACTATAGATGGAACACGGATAAAATATACATATATCCATTAGGTGGAATTACTAGATTCAATGACTTGATTAATAAATCATTAAAAGAAGAATTAATTATTATTCTCATGGGGCCATTATTTCAAATAATATTTTTTTTAATACTTGTTTGCTTTAAAGTAGAAAATATAGCTTTTTTTAATTGGACACTATTACTATTTAATTTATTACCAATTTATCCGTTAGATGGAGGAAAAATATTAAATATTTTATTAGCATGTCTACTACCATATAAAACAAGTTATATTATCACCATTCACATAGCATTTATATCTTATTTTTTACTTTTTATATTTATAATTATTAATTATAAATCTTTATTTTTATTTATTATATTAATATCATTAGTATTTAAAATAATGGATGAATACTCCAAAAGAAATTATTACTTTAATAAATTTCTTTTAGAAAGATACCTTAATAATTATAGATATAAAAAAATAAAGTATATAACTACAATAAATTCAATGTCACGCGAAAAAACACATTTTATATTAAGTGATAATAGAGTTTATACGGAAAAAGAAATATTAAAAAAATATTTTAAGTTATAAATATATTTTGTTTCAGAAAAATAATTGTTTCATATATTACACTAGGTGAAGTTATGAAAAATTTATTTGATTTATATTTTGTGGATACGGCAGTTCAGGATATTAAAACAAATTCGAAAGAAGTTGGGCAAAATGATTTATTTGCATGCACAAAAGGAATCAATGTTGATAGACATAATTATATTGATGAAGCAATTGATAACGGTGCAAAGTTTTTGGTAGTATCAAAAGGAAAAGGATATAAAGTTCCATATGTAAAAGTAAAAAATGTTGCAAAAGAAATAATAAATATTTCGAAGTATTTATATAATAATGCCAAAAATATAAATCTAATTGCTGTTACTGGAACTGATGGTAAAACAACTACTGCATCAATAATAAAAGATATGTTAGGACAAGACTTATGTGGATACATTGGAACTAATGGAATAACTGGAAAATACATTAAAGCAAATAGTAACAACACAACACCATCAATAGAAGTAATCTATAAATATTTAAATAAATTTTATGAAGAAGGATTAAAATACGCAAGTATTGAAGCATCAAGTGAAGGTATGCTTTACAATAGAATGGAAAGTTTATCTTTTAAAATAGCAATTTTAACTAACTTTACAGAGGACCATTTAAATGTACACAAGAATCTAAATAATTATTTAAAGTGTAAAAGAAAAGTATTTTCCAAGCTAGATAAAGATGGAACTGCAATATTGAATAGAGATGATCCATTTTATTTTAAATTTAGAAAATCATGCAAAGCAAAAGTAATAACATATGGAAAAAACAAAAAAAGTACATTACAAATATTAAATTACGAAGAAAATTATAGAATGACAAAAATAACCTATTTATACAACAAGAAAAAATATTATATAGAAAGCCCATTACTAGGGGAGTTTAATGTTTATAATTTAAGTGCAGCAATATGTGCATTAATATCTTTAGGATATAAATTTCAAGATATAAGAAAAAAAGTCTTAAATATTAAAAATCCAATGGGAAGATGTGAATTTTTAGATTATAAAACTAATTATAAAATTTTAATTGATTATGCACATACTGAAAATGGCATAAGAAACATTTTAACATATTTACAAAGTATTAAAAAAAATAAAATAATAACTGTAGTAGGATCAGCTGGTGGAAGAGAAAAAGAGAAAAGAAAAGGAATGGGCAAATATGCTCAAAGCCTATCGGATATCGTCATATATACAATGGATGATCCTAGATATGAGAATGTTTTGGATATAATCAATGATTTAAAAGATACAAGTAAACAAAATTATTTAATTGAACCAAATAGAAGTATTGCCATAAAAAAAGCACTTGATATGGCTAAAGAAGATGATATTATAGCAATACTTGGAAAAGGAAGAGATAATTATATGGCTATTAATGATCAAAAAATATTTTATAGTGATATTTTGGTACTAGATGACTATTTTAAAAAAATTAATAAGAAATAATTTATATTTAAATCAAAGACATATAATTTAATAGGAGGATTATATGTTTTTAAAATTATTAGAAAAACTAAAAAGTTTATTTATTTTTACAACAAGCTACTCAAATAATGTCTTTTTAGATCCGCTTACAAACGAAGAAGAAGAAGAATGTATAAAAAAGGCAAATATGGGAGATAAACTTGCTAGAAATAAACTTATTGAACATAACTTAAGATTAGTAGCCCACATAGTAAAAAAGTTTGATTATAAGAATGTTGATCAAGATGATTTAATAAGTATCGGTACTATTGGACTTATCAAGGGAGTAGATTCTTTTTCGAAAAGTCATGGTACTAAAATCACAACTTATTGTGCTAGATGTATAGAAAACGAAATACTAATGTATTTTAGAAGCAACAACAAGACAAATAAAAATATTTCAATTAATGAATCAATTGGATATGATAAAGAAGGAAATGAAATAACTATTTTAGATATATTAAAAATTCCAAGTCCTGATTTTGTAGAAGAAATAAATGAAAAAGATAATGTAAAATTACTTAAAGAATACATAAAGATATTAACACCAAGAGAAAAAAATATTTTAATAAAAAGGTATGGACTTAATAACACAAATGAGATGACACAAAAAGAAATTGCTCATGAACTTAAAATTTCAAGAAGTTATGTCTCAAGAATTGAGAAAAGAGCACTTATGAAAATATTAAGAGAATTTATGAAGAATAATAGGACATAATAAGTTTTTATTATGGACTTTTTTTCTATATACAAGTATAATTAGTATGAATATACGAGGTATTTGTATGATAGAAAGTAACATTAATAAAGAGGATGAAAAAAAGAAAAAAATATTTAATAAAAAACCTATATTAATAATTATCGCGTTTTCCATTCCTTTTTTATGCTTTTTGATATATATTTTTTTATCTCCTAATTTAAGTTTAATTGGTGAGAGTGATATAAAGATAGAGTATGGTAAAAATTATTTAGAAAAAGGATATATTGCAACTTATTTAGGACAAGATATAACAAATAAAGTTTGGATTGAAGGAAATGTTGATAATAATAAAATTGGAAAATATAAGTTAACATATAAAGTAAAAAAGAACAATATTACTGTTAAACGATCAAGAAATATAACCATAGTTGACCAAGAAAAACCAGTTATTAATTTAGTAGGTAATCAAGAAATAAAATTATGTCCAAGTGCCAAATTCGTTGAACCAGGATATAGTGCATCGGACAACTATGATGGTGACCTAACTGAAAATGTAGTAGTAAAAACTAATGAAGACGAAGTTATATACGAAGTATCAGATAGTAGTAATAATAAAACATCAGTAAAAAGAAAAATAGAGATTGATGATACAGACTCTCCAATATTAAAACTTGAAAAAGGGACTGATTATTATATATTATTAGGAAATAATTATATAGAACCAGGATATAATGCATTTGATAATTGTGATGGAAATTTAACAAATAATGTTGTTATAACTGGAACAGTTGATACTAGTAAGATAGGAAATTATCAAATTTTATATGAGGTAGCTGATTCCAAAGGAAATAAGAGTAGTGTAACAAGAAATGTATTTGTAATTAAAGAAGATGTTCCAATTAAAGGAGCAATTTATCTTACATTTGATGATGGACCTAGTTCATCTATTACGCCACAAATTTTAGAAATATTAAAAGAAAAAGATGTTAAAGCAACATTCTTTGTAATTAATAAATCAGATAGCTTAAATTATTTAATAAAACAGGCTCATGATGAAGGACATACCATAGCACTTCACAGCATGACTCATAATTACAAAAAAATATATAGCAGCAAAGAAGGATATTTTGATGATTTGAATCAAATAAGTAATAAAGTGGAAAAAATAACAGGTGTTAAATCACAAATTATAAGATTTCCTGGTGGAGGAAGTAATACAATCAGCAAACGTTATTCAAAAGGTATAATGAAAATATTGACTAGGGAAGTATTAAATAAAGGATATCATTATTTTGATTGGAATATTGATAGTGGTGATGCTGGAAATTCAAAGACAAGTGATGATGTATATAAAAATGTTGTAAACAATTTAAGTAAAAATCGTGCAAATGTTGTACTTCTTCATGATTTTGAAAATAATTATAAGACATTAAACGCATTAAGTGATATAATTGATTATGGAAAAGCTAATGGATATAAGTTTTTAGCAATAGATATGACTACAGCAATGGTTAGACATTCGGTAAAAAACTAGGAGGAGTTTAAATGAACAAAATAAAAGAAATTTTTAAGATAATATTTATCTTTTTGATAATAACATTAATTTGCCCAAAATTTGTATATGCAGCAAGTAGTAGCTCAATTGAAGGAGTTAATTTAACAAGCCCTGGATCATTCATCTTTTTAGATATAAAGATTAGTTCAGATGAGACAATTGATGGTGTTAAAGCAGATTTTACTTATGAGAGAACAGTATTAGAATTTATAAGTATTGAAAATAAAGAAAGTTGGAAATTAACGAATAAAATAGATAACAAAGAAGGGCCAATTACTCTTGAATTTAATAGAGAAAATGGATTAACTGGCGGAACTACCGTTGCAACGTTAAAATTTAAAGTAAAAGAAGATGCTGCAAAGACAGAAGCTCTTTTAAAACTAAATAGTACAACAGTAACGCAAGAAGATGATACAATAAATACTATTCCAGAATCATCAAAAAATATTGCGATTAAGTCAACTGATAATTCTCTAAGTGATTTAAAATTAAATGGAAAAACACTTACAAACTTCTCACCTAAAACTTATAGTTATTCAATTCAAGTAGATGCTAATACTACAACAGCATCAATTGATGCAATTCTAAATAATAGTACAGCTTCATTTGTAGAAAAATTTGGTTCAAGAAGTGTTCCACTTGATTATGGAGAAAATGTTATAGAAGTTAAAGTTATGTCAGCGTCACTAGTAGAAAAAACATATATCATAAATATAAATAGACTTGATAACAGAGGTACTAATAATAATTTAACAAAAATAATTTTGAATTCAGATAAAGTAAAAATTAACTTTGATAAAATGGTAACAGAATATAATATTATGACTCACAAATTGACAAAACTAGATGTGGAAGCAACTGCCGAAGATATCAAAGCTAAGGTAAAAATTGATAAACCAGAATCGCTTGTAATTGGAGAAAATATAGTAAAAATAACTGTTACAAGTGAAGATGGAAAAGATAAGACATACACAATTAAGATTAATAATGTAGATTATGATATTGATACATCAATAAAGAAAATAGAAATATCAGGTTATGATGGCAATTTAGAATTTGACCCAAATGTGTTAGATTATGAAATAATTTATAAAGAAAAATATAAAAATGAATTAGTAATATTAAAACCAAAATTAAGTTCACAAGATGAAGATGTTAGGTTTGATGAAGCTCTATTTGAAAAAACATCAGCAAACATTGAAAGTGGAACTGTAGTTCAAATGAGAGTGTATGCACTAGATAGAAGCGCTGAAAGTATATACACAATAACATTTATAAAAGACAATAGAATAAACTTCTTCTTTATACTAGGGGCAGTAATTCTTGTAGTATTAATTATCATATTCATATATATGTTTGTAAATTTAATGAAAGAAAAAAATAATAAAAAGAAAAAAGAAGCAGACTTAGAAAAAACTAAAAGACTTAAAAAAGTAAACTTAGAATAACTAAGTTTTCTTTATTGAAGGGGGATTTTATGAAAAAATATGTTCCTAAGATGTATAAAAGTAGCATTTTTGATATAGATTATGATAAAATATACGATATTGGAATTAGATGTATAATTTTTGATCTAGACAATACTATCGTTGCTGCAAAGGAAAGTATTCCAACAAAAAAGGTTTTATATTTAATAAAAAAACTTAAAAAGAAATTTGATATATATATTCTTTCAAATAATTCAAGTAAAAAAAGAGTAAGCAATGTATGTAAGATGTTAGAAATTAGTTTTATATCTTTTGCAATGAAACCATTTTCATTTGGATTTAAAAGGCTTTTAAAGAAATACAAATACGATATTAGTCAAGTATGTATTATAGGAGACCAAATAATGACAGATGTTCTTGGTGGAAATAATATGGGAATCTTTACAGTGTTAGTAGAACCAATTAATTCAAACGAATTAAAAGTTACTTCTGTTAATAGATTCTTTGAAAGAAAAAAAATTGTCAAACTTGAAAAGCTTGGCATGTTTAAAAAAGGTGAATTTTATGGATAATGAAAAATATTGTATAGGTTGTGGTGTTAAGCTACAAGATTCTAATATGCTTTTTGAGGGATATACAGTTGATATATCTAATGATCTTTGTAGTAGATGTTTCAAACTAAAAAATTATGGTGAATATCAAATAACTACTAAATCAAATGACGAATATATTGATATCTTGAAAAGTGTAAATGATACAAAAGATTTAGTCTTATATGTTATTGATTTACTTAATATAGAAAAAGATATTACGATGATAAGAGAATATATTCAAAATAGATTGATACTAGTGCTTACTAAAAGGGATGTTCTTCCATTAAGTGTAAGTGATGAAAAAATTAAAGAATATTTTTCTAAATTAGGTCTTGAATATCAAGATATTGCTATTATAAGCTCAAAGAAAAACTACAATATAGATGATCTTTTATTACAAATAAAAAAACATAAATCAAGTAAAAACGTATATGTAGTAGGGCACACTAATGTAGGAAAAAGTACATTAATCAAAAAATTAATGAAGAATTATTCAGAAGAACAATGCGATTTAACTATTTCACCACTACCATCAACTACACTAAACAAAATAAATATTAAATTAAGTGATGATTTAACTCTAATAGACACACCAGGGTTAGTAGATAGAGGAAACATAGTTAACTATATTGATTTATCATATTTAAAAAAGGTAAGCCCTAAAAAAGAAATTAAACCTAAAACTCATCAAGTTAAAGTTGGACAAAGTTTAGTAATTTCACCAATTCTTAGAATAGACTATGTCGAAGGAGATAAAAATAGCTTTACGTTTTTTGTGTCAAATGATTTAAAAGTTAAAAAATATAATAGTAAAAGACATACTGAACTAAAAGATATAATAAAAAGAACAATAGAAGTTGGATACCATCAAGACATTGTCATTAATGGTATGGGATTTATCAAGGTAATTGATAAAGCAGTAGTAGATATTTACTTAGATATGAATGTAGAAATATTTGTAAGAGACTCTTTGATATAGTCTCTTTTTTGTAAAATAATTTGTAAAATAAGGTATTAAAAATTGAATATATAATGTTTTGTTGATATAATTATTATGGGTGTAATTATGACAATAAAGGTTAAAAATATAGATATAAATTACATACAATATGGTAAGGGTGAAGATGTAATTTTACTACACGGTTGGGGGCAAAATATTGAGATGATGGATCCAATCGGAAAACAATTAGAAAAAAAGTATAGAGTTACTATTTTAGATTTGCCTGGACATGGTGCATCAAGTGAGCCATTGGAAGTATTAACTATATATGATTATTGCGAAATACTACAAGAATTTTTAGAAAAGCTTGATATTAGTAATCCAACAATAATAGGACATTCATTTGGAGGAAGAATTGCAATAATTTATGCATCAAAATACAATACAAAAAAATTAGTACTATTAGGAGCACCTTGTATTAGAAAAGAAACAAAAGAAAGTCTAAAAGTAAAAATATTGAAAAAATTAAAGAAAATTCCTGGATTAAATAAATTTGAAGGTTTTGCAAAAAAACATATAGGTTCAAGAGACTATCGTAATGCAAGTGAAATGATGAGAAAAATTCTTGTTAACACTGTTAATGAAGATTTGAGTAATTGTGCGAGAAAAATAGTATGCCCAACGTTATTAATTTGGGGAAGAAACGATACTGAAGCTCCACTAGAAGACGCTGAAGAACTTGAAAGTATTATTAAAGATGCAGGACTTGTTGTTTATGATAATGGTACACATTATGCATATTTAGAATTTTTACTGCCTGTTTGTAAAGTAATAAAAACTTTTATATAGAAAGAAGGATTAATTTATGTTACTTTTGGTATGTTTATTATTTTTTATAATGCTAGTATATATTATAAATACATCTAGCAAATCAATACACATGTTACAACAAAATTTATATAATGAGAACAACAGATATTTGAAATGGGTTTTTAAAAACTTAAATATCTCACTGATTAATTTAAATTTGTATGGTATATTGTTTTCCTCATTTTTATTTTTTGCAAATAATACAATATTAGAAACATTCTTTATATTAATTTTAATGTCAATTTATATAGTTAGTCTCTCAATTGATAAAGATAAAAGAAAAAATGATCAAAATAAGAAACCACTAGTAATAACTAAAAGAGTAAGAAGACTTATTATAACAACCTCAATTATTTATTTACTACCGATTCTATTTGTTTTCTTCGATATAGATAATAGAAATATTTGCATTTTGATTTTATCGATTTTAACAAGCTTAAATTTCTTTATAATATATATTGCTAATTTGATTAATTATCCAATAGAAAGAATGGTTTACCACTATTATGAAAGAAAAGCTAAAAATAAACTTAAATCTATGACTAACTTAAAAGTTATTGGAATAACTGGTAGTTATGGAAAAACAAGTAGTAAAAATATTTTGAATGATATCTTAAATATTAAATTTAATTCACTTGCAACACCAAAAAGCTTAAATACATTTAATGGATTGATGATTACAGTAAATAATAAATTATCTAAATTTGATGATGTGTTTATTGCTGAAATGGGTGCATATGTTAAAGGAGAAATTAATGGACTATGTAAATTAGTTAATCCTAAATATGGAATAATAACTTCTATTGGAACAGCACACTTAGAAACATTTGGAAGTGAAAAAAATATAATAAATGGAAAAATGGAATTAATTGAATATCTTCCAAGTGATGGAGTAGGTGTACTAAATAAGGATGATATAAAGCAAAGAGAATATAAAATTAAGAAAAAAGATCATTGCAAAGTCCTTTGGGTTGGAATTGACGCAGATGATGTTGATGTAAAGGGAAGCAATATCACATGTAGTTACAAAGGTACAACGTTCGATGTTGAGTTTAAAGATAGTGAGAAAAAATATACTTTTGAAACAAAACTTTTAGGTAAGCACAATGTTTATAATATTTTAGCAAGTCTTGCTCTAGGATATGAGTTTGGAATATCAATTAAAGAACTTCAACAAGCAGTAAAAAAAGTTAAGCCAGTTGAACATAGATTAGAAATAAAAAAACTTGGTAATTTTTATCAAATAGATGATGCTTATAATTCAAATCCCGTAGGAGCTAAAAGTGCTTTAGATGTTCTTAGTATGATGGATGGTACTAAAGTAGTTGTAACTCCAGGAATGGTTGAATTGGGAGAAAAAGAAAAAGAACTTAACAAAGAATTTGGAAAACAAATTGCCGAAGTGGCAGATAAAGTAATTTTAATAGGAGAAAATAGAACAAAACCTATTAAAGAAGGATTAAAAGATAAGAAGTTTGACGATGACAATATCTATATATTAAACGACGTAAGAGATGCATATGTTTTAATCAATAAATTTAAAACAGAAGAAAATCTTTATGCATTATTTGAAAATGATTTGCCAGACACTTATACGGAAATAGGAGGATAATATGATAAGAGTTGGTGTTATTTTTGGTGGAGAATCTGTTGAACATGAGGTAAGTATTATTTCAGCAGTTCAAGCTATGAACAAATTAGATAATGATAAATATGAAATTATACCTATATATATTTCAAAAGAAGGTGAATGGTATACTGGAGCAGCTTTAAGAGAAATTGAAACTTTTAAAGATATGGAACTTTTAAAAAGATATACAAAAAATGTAATCTTATATAGAAAAGATGAAAGATTTGTTTTACAAAATAAAGGTTTCATTAAAAGAATTGTTGATGAAATTGATATAGCTTTCCCAGTTGTACATGGTACAAATGTGGAAGATGGAGTGTTGCAAGGATATCTTAAAACAATTGGAATTCCATTTGTAGGAAGTGATGTTTTAGCTAGTGCAGTTGCTCAAGATAAAGTAATTCAAAAACAAGTTTTTGAAAGTGTGGAATTACCAATTCCTGATTATGTATGGTTTTATGATTCTGAATATCATGATGATAATGATTCAATAATTGATAAAATTGAGAAAAAACTATCTTATCCAGTAATAGTAAAGCCTGCAACACTTGGAAGTAGTGTTGGTATATCTTCAGCAAATAATAAAAAAGCATTAGTAAAAGCAATAGAAGAAGCTATTGAATATGATTCAAAAATAATTGTAGAAGAAAAAATAGAAAACTTGACAGAAGTAAATATTAGTGTACTTGGTAATTATGAAAGCCAAAAGCTAAGTGAAATTGAAGAAGTAATGACAGATAACGATTTGCTAACATATGACGATAAGTACGTAAATGGTGGTAAAAAAACTGGAAAAAGTGGAATGGCTAGTGCAAGTAGAAAAATACCTGCAACAATTTCAGATAAACTTAAAGATGAAGTAAGAGAAGTAGCTACTTCTGCATTTAAAGCAGTTGGTTTAAGTGGGAATGTTAGAATTGACTTCCTAATTGATCAAAAGAAAAAGAAAGCATATATTAATGAGATTAACTCATGTCCTGGATCTCTAGCATTTTATCTATGGGAACCAGTTGGAAAAAACTTTACAGCATTATTAGATGAAATGATAAATATAGCAATTAAAGATTATAAAAAGAAAAGTAATAAAACACATAGTTTTAATACAAATATCTTAAGTGGATATAGTGGTCTAAAAGGTTGTAAAGGAAAATTGAAATAATAATTATTAGTTAGAGGGTGGTTAAATGTTGGATGTTTTAGAATCCAGTGAACAAGAAAATTCATTTGATTATTTTAATGTCCAAAATATTTCATTTGACCATCCTCTTACATCTTCTGAGATAGAAGAGTTTAGATCAATAGTATTTTCGTTAAATAATCTAAGACAAGTGTATTTTAAAGGAACTATAGATGTTCCAAGTATTGAACTAGTTAAAAATTTAATGTCATTAGGTGGATATGTATTAGATGGAGCTGTAGAAAAATATATTGTTACCATATTATCACCAAATGATATGAACAAAGTTCTTGAATCTAATTATGAAAATCCGGAAACATGGCAAATTGCATATGATCTTGATGATGAAAGTTTTGTATTAACTGATTTACCAAGTTGCAGAAGCTTTTTTGCATACATAAATAGAATAAAAACATTGGTTGAAAAAGAAGAATTAACTGATTTTGAAAAAGTGTTGCGTGTATATGACATCATAAAAACATATAATTTTGATGAATCATGCAGCGACTCACTTCAATTAGCAGAAATTGTTAAAAATCAAACCGCAGGATCAAAAGGATTTAATAAATTATTCTCATTTGTTTTATCACAACTAGGAATTAATAGTTTTGTAGGAAGAGAAAAAGACGCATCACAAAAGGAAACATATGTAACAATTGTAGATATTAAAGATGATAAATATGGTGTTGATGGAATTTTCTTGTTTGATCCATCTATGGATTCACTACCTACAGATATATATAAAAGTGAAGATATTAGAAGAATAAATTATAATTACTTTGGATTAGCTATATCAGATATTGACTATTCTTTATGTGGAGATATGTTAATTGGTGCACTAGGAATAATTGCTATAGAAGACTATGACTATAGCTTAGAAAGAAAAAAAACAAATAAAGATAATACGACATCAAAAGAATTTGAACAATTAAATAGATGTTTTTTACTTAAATATTCTGATCTTTTTCAAAGAGTTAAGAACTCTAAAACTATTCCTATAGATACGATTTGCACAGCAGTAAATAACATTTATGGGGAAAATGATAAAGTTGATGATTATGAAAGACTTTTAAAAGAAAATTATGAAGCTAGAAAAGAAGAACTTTTTAGTCCGAAAACAGAAGAAATTTTATGTAATTTATTAAAATGATAAAGAAGCTTGAAGCTTCTTTTTATATTGAATAATGTATCAAAATATGATATATATTTTATAAAGTAAAATAGGAGGCAGTATATGTATAAAACAAAAAATAATCTGAATAAAAATGGATTTACATTAATAGAATTATTATCCGTTATTATAATAATAGGAGTTATATCAATAATTGCGATACCAAGTATTTCAGGATACATATCTAATTCTAGAAAAGTATCATATGTAACAACTGCTAGTCAATATATAGAAAGTGCAAAAGCATTAGTAGAAACAAGAAAGTTTCCAATTTCTAGTAAAAATATAACTTATTATATTCCAACAAGTTGTATTCCATTAGAAAAAGGAGGGGATTCTCCTTATGGAACATTAGAAGAAGGATATGTAGTAGTAGCAAATGCTGGAAATAAGAATACATATTTTTTTACTAGTATGGATTCTTTAAATATGGGTATTCCATTGACAAATGAAAATGAATTAAATGCGGATGTTGTACAAAGTGACATAACAGTAATTGATACATCGATTGGTATTGGAAATCGAACAGAAATTTATGTTTATACAAGCGACTGCGTATTACCAGAATCTACAATAGCAGCAACAAATACAATTCCAGATTATGGGCCAAATAATAGTAATGGTAATTTATACAACGAATTAAAATTAAATGCAACTCCAGACAACAAAGTAAGTGCTTACTTACCAAGTGGGAAAGTAGATTTATCTAAACCATCAAGTGATACAAATGGAAAAGGTTTATACATGTATAGTAACTCAACTGACAGTACCTATCCAGTATATTACTTTAGAGGAAATATTAATAACAATAATATAATTTTTGCAGGTTTTTGTTGGAAAATGGTGAGAACAACAGAAACAGGCGGAATAAAAATTTTGTATAATGGTAAAGCAAATGCAGGAAAATGTACAAATACTGGTAGTGCAACACATATAGCAACAAGTGTCTATAATACTTCTCATACGGATAATGCATACGTTGGGTATATGTATGGAACACCAGGATCTACAACCTATGAGCAAACACATGCTAACGTTAATGATTCAGCAGTAAAAAAAGTAATTGATAAATGGTATGAAGATAACTTAATAAGTTATGCATCACGAATAGAAGATACAGTATGGTGTAATGATAGAAGTATTAGTAACCCAGATGCTTGGCAACCTGGAATCAAAAATAACTATACATTATATGGAGCAAATGCAAGATTTTGGAGTACACCGTATACTGCAACTTTAGAATGTGCAAATCCTAATGATAGATTTACTGTTGGTAGTAAAGGAAATGGAAAACTTACATACCCAATAGCTTTATTGTCAGCTGACGAAGTCGTATTAGCGGGGCATAAATCAAGTTGGTCAAATTCCCAAACATATTTATATAATGGATTAAACTGGTGGACAATGACACCTGATGCTACGGGTGGAATAGGCGCTACAGTGTTTCCAATTCATGGAGCAGATGGCGGACTTATCGGATACGCAGTAAATGCAATAAGTGCAGGAGTAAGACCTGCAATTTCACTAAAAAATAATACTAATGTTGTATCTGGTGATGGAAGTGCTGAAAACCCATACGTAGTAAAATAAAATTTAAAATAAAAAGGAAATTCTTAGGAATTTCTTTTTAAATTGTTAATAATATATAGTGTTGACAAAATAATCAAATGTTAGTATAAGTAAAGAGAACGGATGTGAATATATGACTAAAAATTTAGTAATAGTGGAGTCCCCAAGTAAAAGTAAAACAATAGAAAAATACTTAGGACCAAGTTATAAAGTAGTTTCATCTAAAGGACATATTAGAGATTTAGCAACAACAGGTAAATATGGATTAGGTGTTGATATTGATGATGATTTTAAACCTAATTATATACCAATTGAAGGTAAGAAAAAAATGATTACTGATTTGAAGAAACTTGTAAAAGAATCAGATAAAGTATATCTTGCGACCGACCCAGATAGAGAAGGAGAAGCTATTTCTTGGCATTTAAAAGATGCACTTGGTATTAAAGAAAATGGATATGATAGAGTATTATTTCATGAAATAACCAAGGATAAAGTCATAAGTGCTTTTAATGAACCAAGAAAAATTGATTATAATTTAGTAAAAAGCCAAGAAACAAGAAGAATACTAGATAGAATTATTGGGTTTAGATTAAGTAAATTGATGCAATCTAAAACTGGTGGTAAAAGTGCAGGACGTGTACAAAGTGTAGCACTTAAATTAATAGTAGATAGAGAAAGAGAAATTGAAAGTTTTAAAAGCGAAGAATATTGGTCTATTGATGCAATATTTAATGATTTTGAAGCAAGCCTATTTAATTATAAAAATAAAGATATAGAACTTCATTCAGAAATAGAAACAGATAAAGTATTAGAAAATCTATCACAAGATTTTAAAGTGGTATCAATTGAAGAGAAAAAGAAAAGTAAAAAAGCAAAACCACCATTTATTACAAGTACTATGCAACAAGATGCTTCAAATAAACTTAATTTCAATGCTAAGAAAACAATGAGTCTTGCTCAAAAACTTTATGAAGGAATTGATATTGGAACAGATACAGTGGGACTTATCACATACATGAGAACTGACTCTATTAGATTAAGTGATGACTATATCAAAGAAGCATATAAATATATTAATGATACATATGGAAAAGACTATGTTGGATACGTAAAAACAACAAAAAAGAAAGACAATGTTCAAGATGCTCATGAAGCAATAAGACCAACTAGTGTTTTTAGAACACCAGAAAAAATGAAACAATATTTATCAAATGATGAATATAAATTATATGAACTTATTTATTATAGAACCCTAGCATCAGTTATGGCAGATGCTAAAGTAAATGGTACTACCGTTATATTAGATAATAATGAATATGGCTTCAAAGCAACAGGTCAAACATTGATATATGATGGTTATTTAAAAGTCTATAAAGAATTTGAAAAAAGTGAAGATAGAATCCTTCCACCATTAAAAGAAGGAGATATTCTTAATGCAAATTCTATCGAAAAAGAACAACACTTTACACAACCACCAGCAAGATATACAGAAGCAAAACTTATTAAAGAAATGGAAGAGTTAGGAATAGGAAGACCGTCTACATACGCAACTGTTATAGATACAATAAAAGAAAGAGATTATGTTACACTTGAAGATAAAAAGTTTAAACCAACAGAAATGGGAATTGCAACAACAGATAAGCTACAAGAATTCTTTAGTGGAATAATTAATGTTGAATATACAGCTAATATGGAAAGTGATTTAGATAAAATAGCAGAAGAAAATGAAGATAATATTAAAGTACTTCATGAATTCTATGATTCATTTGAACCACTTGTAAAAAAAGCTTTTGGTGAAATGGAAAAGAAGGCACCTGAATCAACTGGAGAAACTTGTCCAGACTGTGGTAGTCCATTAGTAATTAGAAAAGGTAAATACGGAGAGTTCGTTGCATGTAGTAATTACCCTGAATGCAAATACATAAAAAAAGAAGAAAAAGAGATAAAAGAAATTGTTAAATGTCCAAAATGCAGTGGAACAATAGTAGAAAAAACAAGTAAAAAAGGAAAAGTTTTCTACGGATGTAATAATTATCCAAAATGTAAAACTGCAACTTGGGATATACCAACGGGAGAAATTTGTCCAAACTGTGGTGAACTTCTAGTAACCAAAAACAACAAAATAAAATGTGGTAGTTGTGAGTACGAAAAAGAATAATTGTTAAGAAGTATTTATTACTTCTTTTTATTTTGCTATAATAAATATCAGGTGATAATATGGAAAAAGTTATATTAATAGATGGTAACAATATTCTTTTTAGAAGTTATTATGCAACAGCATACAATGGAAATACAATGAAAAACTCTAAAGGATTTCCAACAAATGCATTATATGGTCTTGTAAATATGATGAACAAGATAATTGCAGAAGAAAATCCAACTCACGTAATGGTAGCATTTGATAAGGGTAAAACTTTTAGACATGATAAATATGATACATATAAAGATGGAAGAAGTGAAACACCTGATGAATTAAAACTTCAATTTCCAAAAGCTAAAGAATTAGTAGAAGCTATGGGAATTAATTATTTTGAAATAGATAATTATGAAGCAGATGATATCATTGGAACATTCGCTAAAAAATGTAATAATAATGAAGACTTTAATGCAGTAATTATTAGTAGTGATAAAGATCTTTTACAATTAATAACTGATGAAGTAGAAGTAAAATTATTAAAGCAAGTTGGAAATATAAGAATGACTAAAGAAGAATTTATTAATACATATGGTATTGAACCACCTAGAATGGTTGATTTAAAAGCCTTAATGGGAGACTCTTCCGATAATATTCCAGGTGTAAAAGGAATTGGAGAAAAAACAGCAATTTCTCTTTTAAAAGAATATGGTACTCTAGATAATTTATATAACAATATTGATACTGTAAAAGGAAAAGTAAAGGATAAACTAATTGCAGATAAAGATTCAGCATATATGAGTTATGACCTTGCAACAATTTATACTGATGTACCAATAGATACTGATTTTGAAAAAATAAGATACAAAGGATATGATTCATTAAAATATATTGAATTACTAGAAGAATTTGAATTCTATTCTTTAATTAAAAAGTTAGATATAAAAAAAGAAGATATAAGAGAAAATATAAACATTGAAGAAGATGACGAAATAATTATTGTCGATGATATATCTAAATTTAAAGTAGAAGGAAACTATTCAATATATTTAGAAATATTAGGATATAACTATCACAAAAGTAATCCTTTAGGAATCTCTATATATGATGGAAAAAATAACTATTATATACCTTTTGACGTAGTAATAGAAAACAAAGAAATTATCTTAGAAAATAAATATGAAAAATATACATATGATTTAAAAAAATTACTTGTAACATTAAAAAAACATAATTTAGAAATTAATAACTGTAATTATGACTTAATGATAGCAGGATACTTATTAAATTATAATATTAAAGATGATATTAGCTATTTAATGAGAAATAATGGAAATAATGTCTTGTTTTACGAAGAAGAGTTTGGTACACTTGCAAAACTAAAATGCCCTGAACTTGATGTTGTAGCAAAAAATGCATGTAAAAAAGCAAAATATATTTATGAAACAAGAGAAGACATATTATCTCAATTAGAAAAAGAAGATGCAATGTACTTGTTTAATTCTATTGAAATGCCACTTGTTAACGTTTTAGCAGATATGGAATCTACAGGAATTAAGGTAGATGTTTCATATCTTGAAAATATGGGATTAGAAATAAAAGAAAAATTAGATAACCTTTCAAAAGAAATATATAGTTTAGCAGGAGTAGAGTTTAATATTATGTCTCCAAAACAACTAGGAGAAGTATTATTTGTAACTCTTGGAATTCCTTATCCTAAAAAGATTAAAGATAACAATTTCTCAACGGGAAAGGATATACTAGATAAAGTAATACATCTTCATCCAATTATTGAAAAAATAGAAGAGTATAGAGTATTATCTAAACTACATAATAACTATGTAGTAGGACTTATCGAAGAAGTATCAAGTGATGAAAAGATTCATACAATATTTAATCAAACACTAACTAGAACAGGAAGACTTTCATCATCTAATCCGAATCTTCAAAATATTCCAATAAGACTTGAATACGGAAAACTAATTAGAAAAGCCTTTTTACCGGAAGAAAATTCAATTATCCTATCAAGTGACTATTCTCAAATAGAACTTAGAATTTTTGCTCATATATCAAAAGCAGAGAACTTGATTCAAGCATTTGTCGAAAACCAAGATATTCATACTAAAACAGCAAGTGATATTTTTGGTGTTAGTGTTGATATGGTTGATTCTAATATGAGAAGACAAGCAAAAGCAGTAAACTTTGGTATCTTATATGGAATTAGTAGTTTTGGATTAAGTGAAGATTTAAATATAGATGTTTATCAAGCAAAAAAATTTATTGATGAATATTTAAAAGCATATCCAAGAATAAGCGAATACATGAAAGAAGTTATTGAAGACGCACACGCAAAAGGATATGTAAAAACAATAATGAATAGAAAAAGAACTATTGAGGAGTTAAATAATAAAAACTATATGATTAGAAGTAGTGGAGAAAGAATGGCACTTAATACTCCAATCCAAGGATCTAGCGCAGACATATTAAAAAAAGCAATGATAGAAATATATGATGAATTTAATAAAAGACATTTAAAAAGTAAGATGCTTATTCAAGTACACGACGAATTAGTATTCAACGTATATAAAGAAGAAGAAGAGCTTGTAGAAAAAATTGTTAAAGACATAATGGAAAATACTTATAAATTATCTGTTCCACTGATAGTAGATATCAATAAAGGAAAAGATTGGTACGAGGCAAAGTAGTATGAAAAAAGAACTGAGAGCACTTATTTATAGTATGGTAAGTAATCTTATCATATCAACGTTAAAAATAGCAGGGGGAATAATTTCTAGTAGTAATTCATTATTTTCTGATGGACTACATACTTTTAGTGACTTTATTACAGATATTTTTGCATTTATTGGTGCAAAAATTTCAAAGAAAAGACCTAATAAACGTCATCCATTTGGATATGGAAAAGTAGAATATATAACAAGCTTATTCATAGGAATAGTAATATTTGGGCTTGCTGTCTTTATAGTAATAAATGCTCTTTTAGGAAAGCATTCAACCCCAAGCTCATTAGCAATAATAATTATTATTATAGCAGTTGCATTAAAAGCTTTTTCTGTTATCTATCTTATGAATATGGGAAAAAAGTTAAAAAGCCAAACATTAATAATGTCTGGAAAAGAGTCCTTAACAGATTTATGTTCATCATCTCTTGTAATAGTTATTATAGTCTTATCTAATTTTCAAGATAAATTCCCAATATTAAAATATGCTGACTTAATAGGTTGTCTATTTGTAGGAATTCTTATCTTTATAATGGCATATGGCATCTTAAAAGAAAATATATTATCTCTTATTGGAGAAACATCAGATGACAAAGATGTATTAGAAAGACTTGAAAAATCTATTGAAAGCATTGATGGCGTAGATTTAAAAGATATAAAACTTATAAAATATGGTTCATACTATAAAGCAGATTTAGTAATAGAACTTGATCCTAAAATAACTATAATGAGACTTGCAAGACTTGAAAAAAGAATTTCTAAGAAAGTAAAAAAAGAAAAAGTAGGAATCAAATACATTACACTAGAAGTAGAACCTGATAACGATTAGAGGTGATTTTATGCCTGAAAAACCAGAGGTAATAACAGTTGCAAAAAAATTAGAACAAAAAATTTTAAATAAAAAAATAAAGGGTGTTGATATATTATATCCAAACATTGTTTTATATCCAGATGTAGCAACTTTTAAAGAAAATATAAAAAATGAAAAAATTCAAAGTATTACTACACGTGGTAAATGGATAGTAATAGAGCTAATAAATAATTATTTATTATTTCACTTAAGAATGGAAGGAAAATTCTTCTTTAGAACAAAAGAAGATGAAATAAATAAGCATGAGCATGCAATATTTTATCTTGATGATGATACTGAATTAAGATTTGCAGATGTAAGAAAGTTTGCTAAGATCATGTTAATACCAAGAGATAAACTTTATACAATGAAGCCTTACACTGAACTAGGCTATGAACCATGGGATAAAAATTTAGATATAAAGTATTTAAAAGATAAATATCAAAAGAAAAATATTCCAATTAAAACATTATTACTTGATCAAAGCATAATAACAGGAATTGGAAATATCTATGCAGATGAAATATTATTTTTATCAAATATAAATCCACTTACAAAAGCCTCTTCATTAACTGATGAAAACTTAGCTAGTATAATAAAAAATACAGTTAAAGTGTTAGATAAAGCAATTGAAGAAGGAGGAACTACTATTAGAAGTTATACCTCTGAAGAAGGAGTAACTGGACTTTTCCAAAATAGTCTTAACGTTCATCAAAGACAAAATGAAGAGTGTCGTATTTGTAAAAGTAAAATTATAAAAATAAAAGTAGGTGGAAGAGGGACCTATTATTGTCCAAAATGTCAAAAAGAAAAGGAGAACTAAAATTCTCCTTTTTATTATTCTGCAAGTTTCTTCGCTTTTGTTTTTTCTTTTTCTGCTTTTAATCTTTTTGTTCTATATCTATCAATCATTATTAATCCTTTGTAGACTCTATCTTTTTCATCTGACTCATCATAAGCTTGTTTTGGTGTAACACAAGAGCTTTCTGCAAAATGAACCATTAAAGTACGCTTTAAGAAAATACTAGATTCCATATCTTGCAATAATCCTTCAATATTACCAAGTGCAATTTGTTCTCTAACATATGTTAAAGTTCTACTATCAGAAACATTTGATAAAACAATATTTTTTAATACCGCAAGTTGTAAATCTAACTCATTAGTACTATTCTTTAATGAACAAGTAGTATAGCTAGAAATAGAATCTTGAATACTATCTTTTTCAATTGCAGTTTCTGCTGCAACTTCAGTACCATAAACATCAGATAATTCATTTAAATAAACTACAAAAAACTTTTCAGAAATATTTTGTTGTAATAGTGTTTCAATATTTTTATTACGCATATTTTTTATCCCTCTTTTTCTTTCTTTTTACATTTTCTATTTTTTTGTTTTGCTCTTTATTTCTATATTCATCTAGTAATAATAAACTTCTCATTTCATCTCTTTCTAAGTCATCTCTTTCATAAACTTCTCTAGGAGTTGTTGTATAATGATTTACAAAATTTCTAATTAAAGAACTTTTTAAAGGATGATTAAAACTTAATGCTTGTACTAATTCTTCAATATCATTTTCGCTGATTTTTCTTCTAGTATATTCTAAATCAAAACCTTTTTCATCTTTGTATAAAACTGCAGCACGTAACAAAGCAAGTCTTAAATCAAGTTCATTTAAATTATTTGATAAATTAATATCAAGACTAACTGTATCTTTAATATTGTAACCTTCTGTTAGAACTCTTATTGTCTCTTCACTCCCATATGACTCAATTAATTCACCAACAAACACGCGAAAGTATTTTTCAGAAAAAGATTCACTTGTTATTGTTTTTATTAATTCTTCATAATAAGGCTGTAATGCAAGTGCAATTTTATATCTAAGTTTATCCATAGATTTCATAATTCACCTCAAACGTCAAAAAGTGTTGTAATTATAACATGTTTCTTGTAAAAAGTCAAATAAAGTGTGATAATAAGGCTAGGTGATTAATATGAATAATGGATTATTAGTAATTGATAAGCCAAGTGGATATACAAGTAGAGATGTTGTAAATATTGTAAGTAGATTCTTTAATACTAGAAAAGTAGGGCATGCAGGAACTCTTGATCCGATAGCAACAGGAGTTCTAGTAGTAGCAGTAAACGACGGACTAAAACTTCTTGAATACTTATCTGAAGAAGATAAAGAATATATTGCAACAGTAAAATTAGGAATTACAACAGATACATTAGATGTATCAGGAAATATATTAGAAAAAAATGACAATTATTTTGTTGATCAATCTAAACTTAAAAGTGTAATTGAATCATTTAAAGGAAAATATCTTCAAGAAGTACCACTTTATTCATCAGTAAGAGTAAATGGAAAAAGATTATATAAATATGCAAGAGAAAAAGAAGAAGTAGTTCTTCCTAAAAGAGAAGTAGAAATATTTGACATTGAATTACTAGAAGTTAACCATGATGAATTTACTTTTAAAGCAAAAGTAAGTAAAGGAACTTATATAAGAAGTTTAATTAGAGATATTGGAGAAAAAATAAATCTTTTATGTACTATGAAAAATCTAAGAAGAACAAAACAAGGAATTTTTAGTTTAGAAGATTCAATTAGCATTCAAGATATAGAAAATAATAGATTTAAATTTATTCCTTCAAAAAATCTTTTAAATAATTATCCAAAAGTTCAAGCTGATAGTGAAATGGAAAAGAAAATTATAAATGGAGCTATCTTAGATAATATTTATGGACATGACACATTAATATTTGAAAATGATAAAGAATTACTAGCAATATACGGAATATATCAAAAAGATAATTCCAAAATAAAACCTATTAAAGTATTTAAAAAAAGAGACTAAGTCTCTTTTTTAATTAGTATTATTACTTCCTTTATTTGTAACGCGTCTTTTTCTTAATGCTTTATTTTGAGCATGTTTTATCTTTCTATCGGTATTACCAACAAATTCTAGTATATGCTCTTGTTGTTCTAAATCTAAACCACTAAAAAAGGCTAGGTAATAAGGATTTTTTCTAAATCTATTATGAGTTGCTAAAATTCTCATAATTCTCATTTTCTTTTCATCTTTTTCTTTTTGTATTAAATCGAAAATTGCTTTTTTTCTATAGATACCATTATTTAATGCAGCATACATTACTTCTTTTACTTTATCAAAACTATCCTGACGTAATATTGCATCTTTTGCTCTTTGTCTTTTATCCAGTTTTGAAATATCATTTGGTTTTAGTTTTGGATCTACTTCATCAATTTGACTAGTAGAATTATCTAACATCAAACCAACTAGTTTTGCAGCTATACAAGAAGAGTATGGCTCAACTTTTTCTAATAATTCGTTAGCTAAATCTAATAAAGAAGTAGGAAGGCTATCTCTTTTAATTATTTTTTCTACTAATGTTGGATTATGATATATAGAACTATATTTAATAAGTTCTAATCTATTTAATTTATCAGGAAGACTAGAATTAATTAAAAGATTAATAATTTGTCTATTATATTTTGCATTATCAAAATTATTATCTAGAAGAATATATTTATCCAAATATGAAACTCCGATTAGTCCAACAAGTAAATCCTCTTTATTTACGTCATTGGCATAATCATGAAAAGCTTTTGTTAATGTAAAAGAATCAAGTTTAGTAAGTGCTAGAAATTGTTCTCTAGTTAATTCAAGCGCACTCAAGTGACTTAAAAGTGGAGACATCTTTCTAATATCAGACTTTAACCATTCACGTAAATCTTCAAGCTTTAAATCTTCTTTACAATTTTCTAAAATAAGTCTTTCTTCATTACTTAATTCTACTTTTCTTCCTTCTAAATACCATGTAAAAGTTCTTTTATCTTTATTTTCCATAAAGTCACCTTTAATAACTAGATTCTGTTATTTCCTTTTCTTTTAATAAGCTTTCTAGTAGTAAGACCATTTTTATCATCAAGCTCACGTAATGCTCTAAATGCTCTTATTTGGCTTAACATGCCTTCTTCTGTAACAAAGGTATCTAGGACGCTGTTAAGCTTTTCTTGTTGTTTATTTTGTCTAGCAATTCTATATTCTCTTTCTTTATTCATTTGGGCTATTTCGTTATCCCTAATATCTTTTAAAATACGTTTTTGTTCTAATACATCAAGTTCGCTAAAACTTCTAACAAAATCCATATCTTTTTTAAATCTATTATACTGACATAAATATATAACATTATGCATTTGCATAGGAGTAGGTAAAGATATAATTAATTCAAAAAGCTCCTTATTTTGATATATTCCTCTTAATAGAGAAGCATGCATAACTTGATTTGCACTACTTGCATTATCTTGACTAATTATAGCTTTCTTAGCTCTTTCCATTGTCTCTAATCTTTTAATACTTTCTTCTGATACAAGCGGTTCAAATGTACCATTATCTAATTCATGGTCACTAGATGCTAAAATATATTCTACATATCTACCAATAATATCTGATGGTAAGTCTCTATAGTATTCAAGTAGATGCTCCATACTTAATAATTGATTTTCGCTTATAAAATACTCTGATAAAACTTTATTTCTAACTTTTTGATTGCTATAAACAGGAAGAGAAGAAATAATACCAAGTCTAGCATCTCTATCGCTTGAATTTAATAACTTTCTAATAATTTTTCTGTTTAATTCCTTTTTTCCTTTTGAATTCATTGATTTATCTTTCTTAGAAGTTTCTTTTAAAATAGCAGTAGCAATTAAAGAAAAAGCTAAATCTTCATCATTATCATTTACGCGATAATTTAATACATCTTGTATATCATTTTTATTTAACGTTAATAATTGTCTAAATTGTTCTTTGTTAATTTCTACATTAGAAAACATACAAAGTGCTCTTTCACTTCTTCTAATATCAGAATTAAGCCAATCGATTAGATCTTTAAGTTCTATATCATCAGGTGTATTTAAAAGAAATTGTTTCTCCATAAAAGATAAATAAATATTATTTTGTACTACATATGATAAAAATTGTTCTAAAACTGTATAAGTCATACTAATCCCCCTCGTGTTGCTGTATTTTATCACATTTTTAAAATTTTTTCAAGTAACATCTTGAATTTGCTAATTTATTATTGTAAACTATAACTAACTTCTGGCAAAAAGAGTAGTTTGTATAAATATTCTAGAGAGAGTATGTTTGGTGAAAATACTTATATTTAGCTTATGAAAGACATTTGCTATATGGAAGAGTCGTGTATTCGCGTTAAGAATTTAAGCATAATTTATTATGGAATTAAGGTGGCACCGCGATTATTTCGCCCTTATGTTGCTACCTTTTTTATTTTTTAAGGAGGATTTTATGATAAGTAAACCAAAAGGATGTTACGATATTTATGGTACAAATGCTAAAAAGTGGCAATATGTAAGTAAGATTATTGATTCATTAATGGAAAAATATAATTATGGTTATATTAGAACCCCAATTTTTGAGTCAAGTGAATTGTTTCACAGAGGAATAGGTGAGTCTACTGACGTAGTTACAAAAGAAACATATGACTTTGTGGATAGAGGAGAAAGAAAAATGACTCTTCGTCCAGAAGGAACTGCAGGTATTGTAAGAAGTTATGTAGAAAATAAAATGTATGGTGATGCAATTCAACCAATAAAACTTTATTACAATGGAACAATGTATAGATATGAAAGACCACAATCAGGAAGAGACAGAGAATTTACTCAATTTGGTGTAGAAGTATTAGGAAGTAACGATCCAATGGTTGATGCAGAAGTTATCTCTATTCCAGTAATACTTTTATCAATGCTTGGATTAAAAGGTGTTAAGGTAAAAATTAATTCACTAGGAGATAAAGAATCACGTGATAACTATAGAAAAGCCTTAATCGAATACTTTAAACCACATATGACTTCTCTTTGTGAGGATTGTAATGATAGACTTGAAAAAAATCCTCTAAGAATACTAGATTGTAAAGTAGATAGAGAAAATGAATTATTAAAAAATGCCCCAAAGACAATTGATTACTTAAATGAAGAAAGTAAAAAGCGCTTTGAAGAAGTTAAAAGTTATTTAGATGAACTTGGAATAGATTATGAAGTAGATACAAAACTAGTTAGAGGGCTTGACTACTACAATCATACAGTATTTGAAATAGAAGCAAGTGTTGAAGGATTTGGTTCAAATAATGTTTTAGCAGGTGGAGGAAGATATAATGGTCTTGTAAATACACTTGATGGACCAGAAACATCATGCATAGGTTTTGCTTGTGGAATAGGAAGAATTATTCAAGCACTTGACCTTGAAGAAGTAAAACTACCAATAATAGAAGACTTAGAAGTATTTGTTATGTATGTATCAGATACTGAAAAGAAATACGCATCTTCCCTTGTACAATACCTACGCGGAAATGGATTTAGAACAGATACTGAATATACTGGAAGAGGACTTAAAGCTCAATTTAAACAAGCAGATAGACTTAATAGTAAATATTTAATTATTTTAAATGACGAAGATTTAAAAAATGACGAAGTTAAAGTAAAAAATAATAAGACTAAAGAAGAAGCTTTAGTAAGCATTGATTATTTACTTTATTATTTAGATGAACACCTAATGGATGAAGATTATGATATGGATGAATGTTCTTGTGGACATGACCATAATCATGACCATGAATGTAATTGTGGTGGAAATTGTAATTGTGGAGGACATAATGAAGAAATTTAATAATATAGAATTTAATATAAAAAATGTAGGAGAAGAAGTAGAACTATATGGATGGGTTCAAAAGAAAAGAAACCTTGGTGGACTTGTATTTATTGATTTAAGAGATAGATCAGGAATAATTCAATTAATTGTTAAGCCAGAAAATCTATTCTATGACCTAGCATCATCTCTAAAAACAGAATCAGTAATCAAAGTAGTAGGAACAATCTCTGAAAGAGAAAGTAAAAATCCAAAACTTCCTACTGGAGAAATAGAAGTAATTGTAGATAATCTTGAACTTATAAACTCTTCAGTAGATATTCCATTCGAAATAGGTGGAGAAACAACTGCACTTGAAGATACTAGACTAAAATATCGTTATTTAGATTTAAGACGTGAAAATATTAAAGACAATTTAATTCTAAGACACAAAGTTACATTAATTACTAGAAACTTTTTATCAGAAAATGGCTTTGTAGAAGTAGAAACTCCAATTTTGTGTGTACCAACACCAGAAGGAGCAAGAGACTATTTAGTACCATCAAGAATTTCTAATGGAAGTTTTTATGCATTACCACAATCACCACAAATCTATAAACAATTATTAATGATTGGTGGTATGGAAAAATATTTCCAAATAGCAAGATGTTTTAGAGATGAAGACTTAAGAGCAGATAGACAACCAGAGTTTACTCAAATAGATATCGAAATGAGTTTTGCTAATGAAGAAGATATTTGGAATACAACAGAAGGCTTAATGCAAAAAATATTTAAAGAAATTAAAGATATTGAATTAACACCATTTCAAAGATTAACATATAATGAATGTATTGATAGATTTGGTAGTGATAAACCAGATACAAGATTTGATATGGAAATAAAAGATATTACTAATATATTTAGTAAAACATTCTTTGAAATATTCAGTAATATTATTGTAAATGGTGGAGTAATAAATGCAATTGTGTTAAAAGGACTTGCCTCAACTATTTCAAGAAAAGATATAGATAAACTAACTGAATTTGTAAAAATTTATAAAGCGAAAGCACTCTCTTATTTAAAATATAATAATAGTGAACTAACTGGATCTATATTAAAAATAATGAGTGATAATGAAAAGAAAGAAATTATTGAACAATTAGATTTACAAGAAAATGATATGGTATTTATAATTGCAGATAATAAAAAGATAGTTAAGACAGCACTTGGTGCACTAAGAAATAAACTTGCAAATGATTATCATTTAATAGATGAATCTAAATATAATTTCTTATGGGTAACAGATTTTCCAATGTTTGAATACTCTGAAGAAGAACAAAGATTTGTAGCAGCACATCACCCATTTACTTCACCAAGAGTTGAAGATATGGATAAATTACTTACTGATAAAGAAAATTGCTATTCAAGAGCATATGACTTAGTTTTAAATGGATACGAATTATTAAGTGGTTCTGTTAGAATTCACGATAGCAAAACACAAGCTAAAGTATTTGAAGCAATAGATATGACTCACGAAGAAGCAAGAGAAAAGTTTGGATTCTTCCTAGATGCATTCCAATATGGAGCACCACCTCATTGTGGAGTAGGTATTGGACTAGAAAGACTTATTATGATTCTTGCAGGAACTGATAATATTCGTGACGTTGTTGCATTCCCAAAAACAGCTAGCGCATCATGCTTAATGACTGAAGCACCTGGAAAAGTAGGAACAAAACAACTTGATGAACTTGGAATTGCAATAAAATAAAAATACAGGAAACTGTATTTTTTTTAAATTTTTATAAAATGTTTTTAATTAATTTATTTCAAAAATTCAAAAATAATTTTCATAACATAAAAAGAAGCATCTAAATAAACATAATGAAAAGCATTTTTTACTATTACTAATCCTGAATCAGAAATTAATCTATTCATTAAAATTCCATCTTTTAATGGTGTATCTTGATCCTTTTCACCCCAAATTATTAAAGTTTCAGTTTTAATATCTTTTAAATAATCTGTTAAATCTTCGTTAACAATATTAGAGAAAGTATGTCTCATATTATTATTTAAATCTTTATAATCACTGGATGCAAAAATATTAAGTAATTTTTTTAAATACCTTTCTTTCATTTTTTTTGGCATTATTAATGAAAATTTCTTTAATATCTTGTAACAAGTCTGCCTTAACAATTTAATTAGATTTTTTTTCTTTTTAATACCTGCACCATCCATAATTATCATTTTTTTAATTTTTATTTTTTCAATAGTACTTAATAATATAGAAAGTCTGCAGCCAAAAGAATGAGCAATAATAATTGGATTTTCTATTTTTATCTTTCTTATAAAAAGACTAATTAACTTTGCATAGTCATATATTGTTAAGTCTTTATCTAAAAAAGTACTTTTACCAAAACCAGGGTAATCTAAAATATATACAGTATACTTTTTCTTCAATTCATTAATCATTGAATAAAATGTTTTTCGTGTATCTCCCCAACCAGGAAGTATTAATATATTTTGCTCTTTATCACCATATTTCTCATAATATATATCATATCCGTTAATATTTATATTCATAGCTTCACCTGTAATAGTTTATGTTTTTTTTATTAGTTGGTTAATTTTTGAATCAATTATGATATAATTATTAAGAAAGAGGATGGAAGTATGAAAAAAACTAAAATAGTGTGTAGTATTGGCCCTGCAAGTTCAAGTGTTGATGTAATGTCAAAAATGGTTGAAGCAGGAATGAATGTTGCAAGAATTAACTTCTCACATGCTACAAGAGAAGAAAATTATAATGTAATTAATACAATTAAAGAAGTAAGAAGATTAACAGGAAAGCCTATTGCTATTCTTTATGACACAAAAGGACCAGACTTTAGATGTTCAGTAATGCAAGATGAAGGTGTTAATCTAATACCAGGAAACATAATTAGAATTGTTAAAGATAATGTAATTGGAAACAATCAAAGATTTTCTGTTAATTGTCCACAAGCAATAGATAAAATTAATGTAGGAAATATAATATTATTAGAAGATGCATTGATGAAATTACAAGTAATATCAAAAGAAATAGATGGAATTACTTGCGTAGTAGTTGATGGGGGAGTTCTTTACAGCAAGAAAGGAATTAATGTTCCAGGTGTTAAACTTGACCTTCCTTTTATTAGTAGTCAAGATATAGAAGATATAATCTTTGCATGTGAAAACGATGGAGATTTCTTAGCATTATCGTTCGTAGAAAGTAAAGAAAATGTTCTAGAAGTAAAAAATATTTTAAGAGAACATAATAGGGAAGATATTGGAATAATTTCTAAAATAGAAAGTAGCACAGGAGTAGCTAATTTAGAAGAAATAATAGATGTAAGTGATGGAATAATGGTAGCACGTGGTGATTTAGGAGTGGAAGTTCCTATTCAAAAATTACCTATACTACAAAAAGATATGATAAGAAAATGCCGTGAAAAAGGAAAAACTGTAATTGTTGCAACAGAAATGCTTGCATCAATGTATACAAGCCCAAGACCAACAAGAGCAGAAGTTACAGATATTAGTAATGCAGTACTAGATGGAACAGATGCAGTTATGTTAAGTGGTGAATCAACAATCGGAAAACATCCAATTGAATCAGTAAAATTTATGGCTGACATATGTGAAGAAGCTGAAAAATATCACACATATGCTGCAAAATTTATAAAAGAAAATAATCACGATATAACAACTTCAATTGCCAAAGCAGTAGTTAGTAGTGTCGAAGGATTGGATGTTAAAGCAATCGTGGTACCTACAACAGGAGGACACAGTGCCATGGTTATGAGTAATTTAAGACCGGAGCCTGTTATATTAGCAACATGCCCAAATGAATCAGTTGCAAGAAAATTATCACTTAGCTATGGTGTATATACTAAAGTAGTAGATATTGATGAATTTGATATGGATGAAGCAGTATCTCATTCAAAAGAAGCTGCGAAAAAATTCTTTAATTTAAAAGAAAAAGACATTATCATCATAACTGGAGGAATTCATAGTAATCCTAATATCAAAAAACGTACAAACTTCCTAAAAATAGAAGAAATTTAGAATCTTTTATAAGATTCTTTTTTTTGACCAAAATATGTGTTATAATTCATTTATAATAGAGTAAGGAGTGAGAATATGAAAAATAAAAAAGGATTTACTTTAATAGAATTATTAGCAGTAATAATCATACTTGGTGTATTAATGATAATAGCAATACCAAGTGTAACAGAATACATTCAAACGGCAAGAAAAAAAGCATATGTTTCTATTTTAGAT
>JAGALD010000011.1 GCA_017625395.1 Bacilli bacterium
CATCTAGTACCTTTCTTTTAGCTGTAATTTCTTCTTCTTTTTTCTTGACATTTTGTTGCCAAGTTGTAAATTCAGGATTTGGTCTGGTTATATATTCAATTTTATGTTTTGTAATTCCATTTGAATCAACACCATCTTCAACTCTTTCAGAATGTATTATTTCTTTTTTAGGTATATTACTATCTAATGTTCGCTTCTCCGCTAATAATTTTTGTAGCAATTCATCTTCGGTTTTCATTTTATCTAACCATAGATAAAGTTGGTCCATAGCTTCACATGCTGGTTCTAATGCATTTTCAATGTTTCCCATCGTAACAATAAATTTACCTAAGATACATCCGATTGCTGATTTAGCACTATCTGCAGCACTTCCATACCACTCTTCCATTTGATTTTTTACAGTTTCAAAATCTGTTTTAAGATTTTCTACTTCCGTTCTAAGTTGTGTTGCTTTTGCTTTGCTATCAGTTCCAGCAAGTTCAGTATGCCAAGTAACATATTTTCCAACGAAGTATTTGTCCTTTGTTGGTGCTTCAGTTGAGAATGTTACTTTTCCGCTACTTGCAATATCTTCTATATATTTTTGAGCATCTTGTTTTGTCCATTGTTGAGTAGTCATTAATTCTAAAATTGCTTCATTTTTAGTTAGAGAAGTTTCCCCACCCATTTCGCTTGTTGCTGGATGTTCACTTAATAAGATTTCTGCAAAATCACTTTGAACTGTTTCTGTAACATGTGTATGGTGCATAAATTCATCATGTATATCTGGTCTATCATGTGAACCAACACCATTAATTCTTGCATCTTTATTACCATCTGTACTTGCATCATGTAGTGTTTGATAGCCTTCTGCTTTATCATAATATTGTCTTGTTTGTTCTGAGTAAACTTTAACATCTGTTCCTTTTTTTACTTGATCACTTGCATATACAGTCCCATGTTCATCTTTTAATACATATGAACCATTTTCACCATATACTAAAGTATAATCTTTGTACCCATTTCCTAAATCTGCACTTACTTTATATTGAGTATTCAAATTTTTATCATTCACATCATTAAGACCTATAAATGTCGGTGTTGTAGTTGGTGCTGTTATTCCTGTTCCAGTATAATCTTTTAATGTTATATTTCCATTTTTAGCGCTTAACAGTGCAGCTTCTTTTGCTTTTTCACGGCTTGCAAATCCACCGTGGTTTTGTACCCCCCAAAAAAAATCTGCTGCTGCATCAATATTATCAAAATTTAAATTTGTCATAATATCACCTCACTTTTAGCTATTTACATTTAATTCATTACTATTATTTTCAGCCATTTGATTAATATGTTCTTCAACTGCTTTATAATCTTCTAAAGTTTTTTTCATGAAATTTATGTATAGTTGAAGTGATTCTTCAATTGGTTCAAAATTGTTTTCTAATAATTTATATTTTTCATACATTATTTTTTGTGTTTCACTTGTCCATGTACTAGTTGCATTTATTTGTTCTGCATTTGCACGTTCATTTGTGAATATATCTTTTATTTTTGGTAGTGATTGCTCAAATGCACGAATTACTTCTTCGAATTGTGCTGAATTAGTGATTAATATCTTGTTCATAATTGTCCACCTCAGTTTCTAACTCTTTTCCAAATGCTTCATCATTTTCTGAATATTGATTGTTTATATTATTAATAAATTTTCCCATTGTTCTTAAAGTAACTGGAAGAGTTTTCATTCTGTTAATATATTCATACACATTATTACAAAAAATTGTTGCATCTTGTCCTTGCCAAATTGTTTTTAATTTGTCGATTTGTTCTAAAAGTGTTTTTATTTCTGAATCTAGCAATTCACTATCTTTTATCATTACATCTTTAACATTATTTAATTCGTCATGTTTTACTTTTAATATCATAATATCACCTATTCATCATTCTCATTATCTTCTGTTGCAGATTCAGTTGCTGTATCATTTACTCTTACAATTTCAGTTTCTTGAATTACATTTTGATTATTTGTTGTTAAATTTTGTTGTACCGCAATATTTGCTGCAGCGATAGTTCCATAGTTATCAGTCAATTCTTGATTTGTAGGTTTGACATCAGTTGCAATATTACCTAAGTTTTGAGCTGTAACTGTTGATGCTGAGTTTATTTCTTGTTGTGATAAACTTTGATTATCATTCATGTCTGTTAAGTTTCTTGACATAATAGTTGTATTATCATTTAAAGTTTGTTCTGTTAATCCATTTTCATTATTTATATCTGTTAAATGTTTTTCTGTTACGTTTGTAGAATCAGTTATTGTTTTAACATCTCCACTTGTTCCATCGTTAATATTTGTAACCATTTGTTTATTTATACTTGAACTATCATCTAAATGTTTTTGTTCCATATCATTATTTTTAGTAATATTAGTTAAAGTTTGTGCAGTAACAGTACTATTAGCTATTTCATCAACATTCGTTAATCCTTGACCTGATGTAACTGCTTTTCCATCTAATTTTTCTAATATAGTCTGATTAAACGTATTTGTTTGCATACTATTATTTTTTACAAAATCTTGAGGTATCTCGATCTTTTCTGCTTGTTTTGCCATTTGTCTATCTAGTTCAAAAATTTGAGTTGAATGTTTTTGAACAATATTTTTTACATTAAAAATAGATGAAGTCAATCCAGATAATTGTTTACTAATAGCACTTATTCCACTGTCAAATAATCCTGAACTTTTTAAGTTTGAAAATTTTGCTGGAACACTTTTTACAGCGCTTTCGGTATTTGTATAACATTTATCTAAACCTGATACTGTTCCTTTCATTTCATCTTCATTCATTGCTAATACATTACTTTTCATATGCACCATCCCTTTACCTTGCTACTATCTTATATATATTGTAAAATATTTCTGTGAAATATGCAACTTTTATAATTCCATTTATATATATTAAAATAAAATAATTCTCGATTATCATTGGGTTTTATTGTATTTATCGTCTTATTTTTGTTTACACTTTTTTACAAACAAAAAAATTCAAAGTACATACTTTGAATTTTTTATCTTCCTCTACCTTTGCTTTGTTCTAACTTTTCTTTTTCTTCTAGTGAGTTATACAAAGCATCTAATCTTAATTTTAATTCACCTTCTAAGATTTCTATTTTCTTTTGCATAAGTTCTAGTTTTGCTTCCGCAATATGTTTTTTATATTTATTAAAAAGTTCCATTTTTAGTTTGTTAGCTTCATTAAGTACTATGCGATATGCTTCACCTGTTTCGTCTTCTTCTTCCATATCACATACATATGACATCATATTTATCAATTTATCAAATTTTGCATTTAGTTTCTTAGTAGCAATTTTTTCAATAAATGTTGGATTAATTATGATCATTCTACTTATATCTATCGCGTCATTAAAATGTGCATTATCTTTAGCACGTAAATTATATCCATCTAATTTATCATAATCAAAATACTTTATTTCTTTTGAGTTTTTTTCTTTTACTATAAGAAATCTTTGATTAATTGACATAAGACCACCTACTTTTCTAACAAATCTGGACGAATTTCTTGTGTTTTTTTCAAGCTTTCATTCATTCTATATTTTTCTATTTCCTTATGATTACCACTTAATAATACATCTGGAACTTTCATACCCATAAATTCTCTTGGTTTAGTATATGTTGGATAATCCAAAAGGTTTGTTTCTGGATTAAATGAATCGTTTATGTGTGATTCTTCATCTATTACTCCATCTATTAATCTTACTACTGTATCTGTAATTATCATACTTGGAAGTTCCCCTCCTGTTAAAACATAATCTCCGATACTAATAGTAAAATCTACTATACTTCTTATTCTATCATCAAAACCTTCATAATGACCACAAATAATTATTAAATGCTTATATTTTTTTAATTCATATGCCTTTTTTTGATTATATGGGGTTCCGTCTGGGCTCAAAAGAATAACTTTAGTGTCATCATTTTTCAATGCCATAACAGCATCATATATTGGTTGAACCATAAGTACCATACCGCTACCGCCACCATATGGAGTATCATCTACTTTATTGTGTGGATCTTTAGTATATTCTCTAAAATTAATAATATTTATCTCAACTAGTTTTTTATCAATTGCTCTTTTAATTATTGATGAAGACAGGAATCCATCAAACATAGAAGGAAAAAGTGTTAGAATATCAATTTTCATTTTAAATCATCCCTTCTATAAGTTCTAGTTCTATTTTGTGATTTACTAAATCAACTTTTTTTATAAAATCTTTATGATAAGGAATTAATGTCTTTTTTTCATTTATTATGGCTTCTATTACTTTATTTGTTTCACTTACTTTTTTTATAGCAAGAACTCTTCCTATCTCTTGATTGTTAAAAATCACATTTAGATTGATTAAATCATCATCAAGGTATTCTTCATCACCTAATGATAAATCATTTTTCTTAATATAAACTTCTTTTTGTAAATATTTTAATACTTGATTTATGTTATTATACCCTTTAAGTGTTATCATTTCAAATATTTTATGATGTCTATAGCTGTTAATTATTTCCTCTATATGTTCTTGTCCAATATAAATTCTTCTATTTTCTAAAAAAACTCTTTCTTTATATTTGAAATCACTTAATATTCTAAGTTCACCTTTTATGCCATGGGTATTTACTATTTTTCCAATATAAATGTAATCGTCATCCATAAAAACCTCCTACATACTATTTATTTAGCTCATATAATATAATACTAGTTGCAACACCTACATTTAGGCTTTCTACTTTTTCATTCATTCCGATATATATATATTCATCACACAAATCCAATACATTTTCGCTTACACCATTACCTTCATTTCCCATTACTAGGCAATATTTACGTTTATCTTTTTCTTTAAATGTTCTTACATCCATTCCATAATCAACTTTAGTTCCATAAACTGGTATTTCATTTTGTTTTAGCATATTTATTATTGGTTCTAATTCACTGATAACAATATTTGTGTGAAAAATCATTCCTTGAGTAGATCTTATTACTTTAGGATTATATAAGTCTACTGTATTTGGACTTAAAACAATTGTATCAACATTAAAGGCAACAGCACTTCTTATTATTGTTCCTAGATTTCCTGGATCTTGAATTTCATCTAACATTAGGATTTTCTCTCCTTCTATTTTGTTATCATCCATCATATTACATAATGCCATTACATTACTAGGAGACTCCATTTCTGATATTTTATTTATTATTTCATTGGTTACGTATACTACTGGAGAATCAAGTGGAAGTACTACATCTTTTTCAAGAATTAATTCTTTTATTATTCCTTTTTTATATGCTTCTAGTACTAGATGCATTCCTTCTACTATAAAAGTTCTAGTCTTTTTTCTATATTTTCTATCCTTAAGTTTTATATAATTTTTTATTCTATCATTATCTAAACTTGTTATTAACATATTATCACCCTATTTTTTTATTATTCTTCTTTCATAATTTTTCTTATTTCTTTATATTGCTTGCAATTTTCTTCTACTACACTCCAAAATGCACTCGAATGGTTGGGGTGTATTAAATGTGATAGTTCATGCATAATTACATAATCTAGACAATATAATGGTTTTTTCATAAGTTCTAGATTAAGAGTAACTCTAATGTCTTTTGTATTACAAACTCCCCATCTTGTAGTCATTTTTCTAATTGTTAAAGTTGGATATGGGATTTTTCTTGAAAAGTTGTTATAGCAGCAATCTAGTCTTTCTTTAAAAATACGGGTTGCTTCCTTTTTGTACCACTTATCTATATCAGCTTCTCTATTTATAAAAACTTTTTCTTGTCCTAGGACAATTCCTTCGTTACTAGTGTATATAATATCATATTTTTTTCCTAAATAATAAAATTCTTCTTTTTTCTTATTTTTTTTTGATACTTTTTCTATCATTTTTAATACAGAATCTTTATTATTCATTATAGTTCTTTCTATTTCTTTATTACTTACAAAAGTATTTGTTGTTACATATATTTTTAAATCTTCTTTAACTCTTAAATATGTATTTTTATTACCAAGTTTTCTTGTTATGTCAACTTCATATATTTCGTCATCTATTTCTATTTTCATTAGATCACCACTTACTAAATAATAACTATATATATTATATCATAATTGAATATTTTTTTAACTTTTGTTAATAATATTTTTAGGAGATGATTAATATTAGTACAGATATTAGAAATTATATAATTAATAATTTTAAAAATGATAAAAAAGAAACTCTTAGGAGTGCTATCGAAGGCAGTATCGAAGATCAAGATGAAATAACTCTTCCTGGTATGGGTGTTTTTTTAGAAATTGTGTGGCAAGATGGGGATAAAGAGTTGCAGAATAAAATATTAGATATTATTATGAATAGACTTAAAAAAAGTAAAAATGATTAAATTTTCATTTTTACTTTTTTGTTTTTATACTTATTTAATTTTTTATAATTATTCATCTATATTGACTAATTCGTAATCTTTAGTTCCAAACCCTAGCTTTACAGCTGATTCTATTGTATGTCTTCCGTTTCTAGAATCTATTCTTTCTACTAAATGATCTCGCCCTGGGTCAGTAGAATTGTATACTAAATCGATACATGCTTGGTCTATTGCTATAGGATCAAGACTAGCTAGTACTCCAATATCTTTCATACAAGGATCTTCTGCTTTAGCACAACAATCACAATCAACTGACATATTACACATTACATTTATATATGCAATATGATCTTTGAACATACTATGAACACTTAGCGCTGCATCTGCCATACTTTCTAAAAATTTATCATGATCAGCAGTCCAAATGTTTTCAGGAACACCTGCTCCATGAATATATGCTTTTCCAAATGATGATGCAACTCCAATTGATAATTGTTTTAATGCTCCACCATAGCCTCCCATTGGATGACCTTTAAAGTGAGATAGTACTAACATTGAGTCGTAATTGTCGATGTTTTTTCCTACATAATTCTTTTTAATAACCACACCATTTGGGATATCTAATTCCTTATCTGGTCCTTCTTTATCTAGAATATCTACATCAAAATATTTTTTCCATCCGTGATTTTCCATTAATTTTTCATGTTTTTCTGTAGTGTTTCTTTCTCCTTCATATGCTGTGTTACATTCAACAACAGTCCCATTTACTCTTTTAATAATTTTTTGTACAAACTCTGGTCTTAAATAGTTTTGATTACCCATTTCTCCCGAATGAAGTTTTACTGCAACGTTTCCTTTTAGTTCAATTCCTAATTGTTCATATATTTTTACTAGGCTATCTTCTGTTATTTCTTTCGTAAAATATACTTTTGATTTTTCCATATAGTTTCTCCTATCATCTAATACTATTATGTCACTTTTATTGATTCTTATCAATTATCTTTTGTTTTTTCTTTAATAAGTCTTAATGCTTTTGAATATGATAAATTCTCATCTTGCAATAAGTGTGGTCTTGAAAGTATTACTTTGTCAATTTCTTCTATTCCATCTGTTATGCAATCAATTATTTGATAATTATCGCCTCTTATTATTTTACCAGATACAAAACCTCTTTTTTGTTTTTCACTATCGAACATTAAATATTTGAATCTTGTTGAAGAATCTCTACATATATGAATAACATATGGTGAGGTGTTATATTCTTCTAAATTAGCTAATTCAAACTCATATTTTTTTAATAGGTGCAAAGTGAATGGTTTTCTTTGTTTTTTATGAGTACGCAAATTATATATATCATTATCTAAACATAGTTTTATCCAGTTAGAAATCAAAAAAGAAGCATATCCATTATCTCGATATTCTGGTTTTATATAAACACCAACAAACCTTGATTCATTTTGCCCGGGATGCATTGTAAAATACATGTATCCTTGACAAGAGATATCTCCAGTTGGAGAAAATGTATATATGTTTAAAAAGTAAAAATCTCGTTTATCTGGTTTGGAATAACTTCTCTTTAAATATAGCCTTTCCCTCGTACCATTATCATAAAAATCTTTACCTATTTGATAATTCTTATCATATTCTAAATCAAATAGATTTATCATAAATATCCCCCTGTTTTTTAAAATAAGCTCATTTGCTCTATAACTTTCTTTTTATATGCTTCTATTATGTCATTCATATTATAAAGAATTCCATATTTATCACATTCATTTTTAAATATCTCATATAATTTCTGTGCATTAGGAACATTACAGTTATACTTTCCACCATATTTTCTAATATATTTAAACTTTAAATCATTGAAATTTTTATCTAATTGAGAATAAAAGTAATCTCTTTGATTTTCTCTTAAAGTTACAGACATATACGTGTGAATGAATTTAGCACCATTTTCATGGGCAAGTCTTACTATTTCTTTAATGTTTTCTTCGCTATCAGTAATAAATGGTAGCACTGGATTCATCATTATTCCTACAAATATACCATTATTACTTAATTTTCTTATTGCTTCAAATCTTTTTGATGATGGACATACTTTAGGTTCAATAATACTTGATAATGCATCATCTGCTGTAGTTATTGTAAATTTTACTATTAAATTATTTTTTGAATTAATTTCTTTTAATAAATCTAAATCTCTTAGAATAAGGTCGCTTTTAGTATCAATTGATGCACCAAAATTATATTTAGATATAAGCTTTAAAGCATTTCTGGTTATTTCATAATCTTGTTCTTTTGGATTATAGGTATCACTCATTGATCCTATTCCTATAACTCCTTTTTCCTTTTTTTTAGAAAGTTCATTTTCTAATATTGATAAGGCATTTTCCTTACTTCTTACTGTATCAAAATTATCTATGTGATAACAATTACTTCTACTATCACAATAAATACATCCATGAGAACAGCCACGATATAAATTCATATTGTAATCTATTCCATACCATGCGTCGCCATAATTTACCTTAGTAAGAATTGTTTTTGATTTTATAAGTTCCATAATATCACCGTTCAAACACAAATATTCTACCAAAAAAAGGCACATTTATCAAATAAATGTGCTTAAAATTAGTTATTTATTCATTTTCTATTTATTTTTACTCATCAAATTCTAAAACATAGTCAACTTGTTCATTATTTAATTTTTTTATATTTATATATACACCTGTTCCAATGTAGTTTCCGCCACATTTTTCAATTAATTCTTTACAAGCTTTAAGAGTTCCTCCGGTTGCCAACACATCATCTACTACATAGAAATTTTTATTTAAATATCCATCATTTTTGGGAAGACATAAAATATCTATTCCATATTCCTTTTCATATTTAGCTTTATAAACTAAGTCATCAGGAAGTTTTCCTTCTTTTCTTATTGGAATAAATCCAAGACCTAATTTGTTAGCTATAGCAGATGCAAATATATATCCCCTTGATTCTGGTCCTACTATGTAATCTACGTTTTTTGGGACGTTCATACACATTTTATCTATTATTTCATTAAAGTCATTTTTATCTGCTAATTTTGGTGTTATATCAATGAAGGTAATGCCTTTTTTAGGGAAATCTTTTATTAATCTTAATTCAGCCATAATTATTCTCCTTTTAATTTAAACTAATTCTTTTTTATTGTAGTGAACTATTGTTAAGATACATAATATTATTGATAAGCTTATACTTATTATCACCATAATTGGATTAATTGAAATATTTTGAATTACATATCTAATATCTGCTAATGTAAATACTGAAAAAAATTTCAGAAATTCAGTTTTTTCTGATATCATCGATACCGTTTGAATAACATAACTTAAAAATACTATTCCTAAACTTATGCCAAACATTTTTTTAGTTTTATTAGTGAATGTTGAAATAAATAGTGTTAAGAAAAATATTACTAATCCTGGTAATAATGGTGTAATACTTAATAATAAAAACTGTTTAATATTAAATTTTTCAACAAGTGATAATCCAATAAAATTAAATATTCCTATAACCAAAGTCATTAATAATAAATAAAGTGTTCCACATAATACTTTACTCATAACTATATTTTGTCTTTTTATTGGAAGACTATTTAAATACTCTATTGTTTTATCATTTTCTTCTTTTAATAGTATGGTAGAACCCATTATTCCAGCATAACTTCCTATTACTAATAGTATCATAACAAAGCCTTCAGTTTTTAACCAACCAAAAGCACTATCAATAGAAGATAGATCCATGTTAAATGCTTTTAACAATTCCTTTGGAAACATTTGCATCATCTCATCCATCATTTCGATATTCTCGCTATTAATAATAGAAGGATATATTAAGAAAACAACAAAGAAAACAATAACTAAAGATAAAGTCCATATTAAAAAACTTTTAAAATTTATTTTCATTTCTCGCTTAAACATAACATCACCTACTCATAATAATGCATAAATACATCTTCTAAAGTTGCTTCTTCTATTAAAATATTTTTTATATTATATTTTGAGATTTTTTTAATTAGCGTATTTGAATCTAAAATATTTTTAAATTTAATCATATTTTTATCTATTAATAATGGTGTAATAGCTAAATCTTTTATTAATTCATCAATATTATTTTCTATTTCTATAGTAACATTTGTTAAGTTTTTCTTACTTAATTCTTTAATGGTTTCTATTTTTAAAAGTTTACCGTCTTTAATAATTCCTACTCTGTCACATATTTTAGAAATCTCACTTAACACGTGTGTTGAATAAAAAATAGTTGTTCCTTTTTCTTTTTCTTCTAAAAGAATTTCGTAAAAGATATTTTGCATAATAGGGTCTAATCCACTAGTAGGTTCATCTAATATAAGAATTTTTGGTTCATGCATTAATGCTAAAATAATTCCTAATTTTTTTAAATTACCTAAAGATAAATCTTCTATTTTTTTTGTTTCAGCTAGTTGTAATCTTTTTACTAATTCTTTTCGTCTTCTATTTATTTTTTTATTATAAAAACTTTCGTGATAATCTAGTATTTCTTTTACTGTTAAATCATCATAAAGTGATATTTCACTGGGTAAATATCCGATTATCTTCTTTAATTCAATTTTTTCTTTAGTAAATAATTCTCCATTTAAATAAACATTACCTGATGTTTTATTAATTAGATTCATTATTGATTTAATTGTTGTAGATTTTCCAGCACCATTAGGTCCAATAAAGCCAAAAATTTCTCCTTCATTTAAACTTAGTGATAAATCTTTAACTGCTAAAACTTTTCCATAATACTTTGTTAAATTTTCTATTTTTAAAATTTCCATAAGACATCCTATTCTTTAATTTTATCTAGATTTCCATTTAAAATTATTGGATTAAAACCTTTTATTTCATCTAGTAACATGTTACTACTATCAGGAAGACTATTTAAAATAAATATTTTCTTCTTTTGCATAAATGCTTCATACATCTCTAGGAATGTTGATGCTCCAATATAGTTTTTATGAATAACATTATTTTTTTCTTTATCAAAGTTTAATACAAGTATTGCATCAATAGTTGATACTTTTTCTCTACTTTCTTCGTACATTTCTTTAAAGAATTTATAGTATTCTTCTTCACTAAATTTTTTATTATCTTCATTTGTTACTGGTGCATCATAGCAATTTGGAAGTACCGTATCATATCCATATTCCTTTAGTTTGTTGTTAATTTCATCAACATAATTATAAAAACTTGTTGAACATACAATCATTATTTTTTTCATAAATCCTC
>JAGALD010000072.1 GCA_017625395.1 Bacilli bacterium
TCCAATAAAATAATTGTAAATATTTATGGTATAATATATTTAATTAGTGAGCGTGATTTTATGAAAAAAATTATAAAGGGGAAAAATGATATTTTTTCATTACATCCTGAATGGAAATTATACTGTGATTTTGAAAGAAATGAGAGTGAAAATATAGATGTTTACTCTTTAACTAGGTTTTCACATGTTAAAGTGTATTGGAAATGTAAGAATTGCAAAACTAAATTTAGTAGATCATTATCCAAAGTCAAAGAAGAAATATTATGTAATTCTTGTTCATTAAAAAAAGGTATTAGTAAAAAATATTTAAGTAGAATTGACAAAGAAGGATCATTAGCAGTTAAATATCCTGAATTAGCAAAAGAATGGCATCCTACTAAAAATGGTAAGTTAACACCCGAAGAATTAACATATGCTTCAAATAAGAAAGTGTGGTGGATTTGTCCAAATGGACATGAATATGAAAAAAATGTAGTTGGAAGAACAGTTGCTAATAGAGGGTGTCCATATTGCACTAATCAAAAGGTGTTAAAAGGATATAATGATTTAGAAACTATTTTTCCTAATTTTTTAAAAGAGTGGAATTATAAAAGAAATACTGTTTTGCCTAATCAAGTAATTGCAAGATCTGGAAAAAAATACTGGTGGATTTGCGAACTTGGACATGAATGGCAAGTATCTCCACTTGATAGGACATACGGAAGAGGATGTCCTATCTGTAGCAGTGAAAGAAAAGTATCCATAGGTGAAAAAACAATATTGTATTATATAATGAAAAATTATAATGGTAAAATAATTCCAAATTACAGATCAGAATTAATAGATAATAAAGAATTAGACATTTACCTTCCAGAATTAAAAATTGGAATTGAATATGATGGAGTTTATTTTCATAAAAATAGGGCAAGGGATTTATTAAAAGATAATATTTGTAAAAGTAAAGGAATAAAAGTTTTTCATGTTGCAGAATGCCGCGATAAGAATAATATAAAAGGTAATTATATTTATTTTAATGTTAACAGAGAAAGTAATTTTGAATGGGCATTGAAAGAATTGTTTAACATTATCTTTAAAAAGAATAATAAATATGATGTGAATATATCAAGAGATAGGATAAATATATATAATTTGTTAGACTATTCAATAAAAGAACAATCTTTGGCAAAAAATTATCCAGAATTAGCTAAAGAATGGCATCCATCTAAAAATGGAAAGTTAAAACCCGAGCTTGTATCATATGGAAGTGACAAAAAAGTATGGTGGCTTTGTATTAAAGGACATGAATGGGAAGCAGTAATTAGTTCAAGAGTATCTGATGTTGGATGTCCATTTTGTTCAGGTAATAAAGTAATAAAAGGAGAAAATGATTTGTTAACATTATATCCATCGATTGCTGCTGAGTGGCATCCAACAAGGAATGGTAAACTGAAACCAGATGATGTAGCAATAAAGAGTAATAAAAAAGTATGGTGGTTAGCTAAATGTGGTCATGAGTGGGAAACTTCAGTTATTTTGAGAATAAATGGAAATAATTGTCCATATTGTGGTAGTCAAAAATTATTAAAAGGGTTCAATGATTTAAAAACAAAAAATCCAGAATTAGCTAAAGAATGGCATCCTTCAAAAAATGGTGAATTAAAACCTGAAAATGTAATAAGTGGTAGTCATAAGAAAGCATGGTGGTTGGGTAAATGTGGTCATGAATGGGAAGCGATAATTGGCGATAGAACAAGAAGCGGTAATGGTTGTCCATTTTGTTCGAACAACAAATTGCTTGTCGGATTCAATGATTTAAAAACAAAAAATCCAGAATTAGTCAAAGAGTGGCATCCTTCAAAAAATGGTGAATTAAAACCTGAAAACTTCTTTCCTAATTCACATGTAAAAGTTTGGTGGATTTGTTCTAGAGGTCATGAATATGAATCATATATTAACCATAGAAATAATGGTACAGGTTGTCCTATATGTAATTGCAAGCTTATTATAAAAGGAATAAATGATTTGGAAACTTTAAATCCTAATTTAGCTAGATATTGGGATAATAAGAAGAATAAAGAAAAACCATCAGAAGTTTCAATTAAATCAGGAAAAAGAGTATGGTGGCTTTGTCCAAATTGCAAAAAATCTTGGAATGGTAGAATAGCAGATGTTGCAAAGAAAAAATATATTTGTTCAGTGTGTGCTAACCATAAGAAGTAGAAATACTTCTTTTTCTTTTGTTATAATCGCATCCTAAACTAATAATTATAAAAATGATATCTTTTTGTAGAGGTGAGAAAAATGAAAAGAAAAGTGGCAATATATGCTAGAGTTTCGACAGAACATGAAGCTCAATTATCAGCATTAGAAAATCAAATTCAATATTATGATGATATATTGAATAAACATCCAGATTGGATTTTATATGATAGATATATCGATGAAGGTATATCTGGAACTTCTATAAAGAAGAGAAAAAATTTTATGAGAATGATGGAGGATGCTAAAGCAGGAAGATTTGATTTAATAGTCACTCGTGAAGTATCTAGATTTGCAAGAAATACAGTCGATACATTACAAAAGACTAGAGAGTTAAAAAAGATAGGGATAGAAGTATATTTTACTGATGATAATATTTGGACTTTTAATGATGAAGATGGAGAATTAAAACTTACTATAATGGCAACACTTGCTCAAAATGAAAGTAAGAAAACATCTCAAAGAGTAAAAGCAGGACAATTAATATCATTTCAAAATGGTGTATTCTATGGAACAGGTAATATACTTGGTTACAATAAAGTTGGTAAAGATTTAGAAGTTAATGAAGAACAAGCAGAGATAGTAAGATTTATATATTCAGAATATCTAAGTGGTAAGGGTACATGTGCTATTGCAGACGAACTAACCAGACAAAAAGCTAGAACTTCAACTGGATTAACAAATTGGTCTGCAGCTTATATATCTAGAGTGTTAAGAAATCCATTTTATTCAGGTACTATAGTTTATAGAAAATCTTATATACCAGATTATCTAGAACAAAAACCAAAAATGAATTATGGTGATGTTGATCAAGTAATAGTTGAAGGAAGACACGAACCAATTATTTCAAAAGAAGATTTTAAAAAAGTTCAAGAAATAATGGATAGTCATTCAAAACTAATTAAATTAGGTAGAAGACAAGCATTAGGAACTCCAAAGAATATTTGGAGTAAAAAACTAATTTGTGAATGTGGTTCTACTTTTAATAGAAAGATATATCATAAAAATAAAAATAGTACTACATATTGTTATGTTTGCTATAACAAGAAAATGCATCCTAAAACAAGATTTAAAAACACTTGTGATGTTAAAGAAGTACAAGAATGGAAACTAGAATATATGGCAGAAACAATATTTAGAAATCTCACAAGGAATACAGAAGATAGAAAAGAATTATTCGATAGATTAATGAATGGAGTGGAGATAGATGAACATCCGGAGATAAAAATGAAAAAAAGAATTGATAAGTTAAATCAATTAGTTGAAAATGAATCATCTAAGTTAGATAGATTAATAGATAATTATTTAGATGAAACTATAGATGTAACGATGTATGATATGTTTCAAAAGAAATTATCCAGTAGAATAGAAAAATATAAAATAGAAATAAATGAATTAGAAAAGAAATGTAATTCATTAGAACCATTAGAAGTTAGAATTGAGAATGCTAAAAAGAGTATTAGAAGATTGCTGGATATTAACTATAATGGTGTTGATGAAAAAGTAATAGAAGAATTAGTAGAAAAAATAATTGCTCATAAAGATTACTTTGAATGGAAATTAAACTTTATGAATGAAACAATAAAATTAGAGATTACAGGTAGTAGTAGAAAAGATGGATTTTTAATAGAACATATTGAAGATACTAATACCAAAATATATTAGGTTTTATTAATATCTGGTATAATATTAGATGATGAGGGATAATATATGAACAATAAAACGGAAAAAGTATATCAACATTTTGTGCCGAAATTTTATCTAAGATTATTCTCAACAAATAGGAATAGTGTAGGTGCTTACATATTTAATGATGAAAGATACGTTAAAAACGCTTCTTTGGATAGCGTTGGTGGAGTAGATTATTTGTATGGAGAAGATGGCCAAATTGAAGATTGGTTTAGTGAATTTGAAGGACTATGGAACAATACTATTAAAAAAATAATTCAAACTAATTCTTTAGAAATTGATAAAGAAGATTATGCATCCTTATTATTCTTTATTTTCTTGAGTGATGCTAGAAGTAAAACGACAGCAGATATAAATAATAAGTTTATAAATGAATTAGCAATATTAACAAACAATGTTGATCCCCAAAATAGTAAAATTAAGTATTCCCAAAAAATAGTTGAATATGAAGTTCCAAATTATTATCCCATAACCTCGGCTGAATCAGTAATACCAATATTGTTAGATTTAAAACTCGTTTTGCTAATCAATAATACAAGTAGTGAATTTATTACTTCTGACTGTTTTGTATGCAAGTACAATCAATTTTTGCTAGATAAAAAACATATATTTGGATATGGATATGGAACAATTGGATTTCAATGTTTTATTCCTATATCGCCAAATCATTGTTTATTATTATATGATCCATCCATTTATGAATTAAAAACTATTAATAATACATTTACAATAAATGATAACAAAGAAATTTATAAATTAAATAAACTATTTTATTATAATTCAGACAAGTATTTATTTTTTAATAATGAATACGATAAAAATAGATTAGACATTTTATTAAAAAATAATGATAGATTGAAAATAGATGATAACACAATTTTAAAAAGTGATGATAATCAATATATGCTAAGATTGCCAAATAGATGTATTAAGAAAAATTTTAATATAAGTTTCATTAAAACCAAGAAACAAGCAAATAGAATTATAATTGAAACTCATCAGTCTGCGCCGATAAGGCCTATAGCAGAAAAATTAGACGATAGTGAATATGAAACGCCAAAAGACATTTTAAATCAAATTGAAGGTAAGAAGTTTTTCGTTCAAAAAAAAGATTAATTCTAGATAGAAATATTAAAAATTATTTTTTTGTATAATATACACAGATTTCCTTGTTTTTGATATAATAAATATCAGTGCAAGGGGGATTTGTATGAATAAGAAATATTTATTAGTTACAATTCTAGGATATTTATTATTGGTTGGATTATTGATATGTTTATTTACAACTGAATTAAATACTTATGTTACAATGACATCAATATTTATTCCTATATTGATAGGTGCGTTATTTAAGTATGATTCAAATATAAAGAAAAAATATAATGAATATTATGAACCTTTATATCATTATATTAGAACATATCATGATGTGCTATCCCAACCATATTCATATATAAGTATGGGAAAGAAACATGAAATGATGAGTGAGATAACTCAAGATATTTTAAAATTTCTAAATAGTAATTTAAAGTACTCATCAGAAAAAATTAATGAAAGACTAGAAGTAATACTATTTAATAAATATAAAAACCATGATAATAATGAATTTCAGGATGTGTATGATACAAATGGTTTAATTCCAATACTTATGAAAGAAATAATTGAAAATTATAACACTGTTTATTTTAATCATTTCTTAAAAAGAAAACTATACATGATTTTTAATAAGCCATCAAAAGTAAATCAATTAATCTATATTTATTGTGATAGTTTTATTTTGGATTTAGCTCGAAAAAAAGAATATGCGGTTTCGCTAGCTGAATGTGTAGAAACTTATGATTATATTCAAAAATATAGAAAAAAGAATTATAAAAAATATTATAAATTATACCGTTTCTGTAAAAGAAATATGAATAAAGATTATAAAGCAGTTATTTTAAAATTAAATAAAAAATTTGAAGTAAAAATTAAAAAAATAAGTTTTAAAAAGAAGAAGTAAAGTCATTTTAGTCAAAATAGAACGACATATCGTTCCAATAAGTTTTCCAATAGTTTATGGGTCACAAGCTGCAATCAAAGAAAGTCAAAAATAATAAGATTAAATTAAGAGGCTAGAGAAATCTAGTCTTTTTTTGTTGTAATAAAAGGGTAAAACGGAAGAATGATAATATTATATAAATAATAAAAACAGGTTGGGTGGTGTGTTTCCACAATAATAATTTTTTATGCAGGAAAGTAGCAATAAGGTTAGGCTACTTTTTATTGGTGAAAAAATAAAAACGAATTGGAGGTAGATAGAATGTTTTACATTAAACTTAATTTGGAGAGAAAACTATGAAATATCTGACGAAGAATATCTTGAGCGGAAATTAAATTTTAAAATAGATAAACCCGCGATATAACGTCAAAATTATATGATATAATATTTTTGATGGAGTGATTGTTATGAGTAAAATCAATTCAAAAGACTATGTGGTTTTAGATGTTGAAACAAATGGTTTATCTTCATTAAAACATGATCTTTTATCTATATCTATTTATAAACCTGATGACAATAAATTCTATGATAGATTTTTACCTCTTGAATTAAATGATATTGTTGAAACATATTGGATAAATGGAATAGATGAAGATATGTTATCTGACAAAACTCCTTTAACCCAAGAAGAATTTGATGAATTAATTAATGACTTTGAACTTGATAGAAGAACAATATTAACATATGGAAGTATTGACGAGAAGTTTATAAAGAACTATTTAAAAAGAAAGAAAATTAACGGATTTGAAAAACTAACATTTTATAATTTTAAACATGATATTATTTCAAGTAGATTTTCTGAAGGAAATATTACTAAAGATAATCTATGTAAAATTTATGGAATTGATGGTATAAAAGAAGTTCATAGTGGATTAAATGATTGTATTTTAGAATGGAAATTGTTTGAAAAGATGAATGGAAATAAATTAATTATTATTTCTAACACTGTAAATGAGTTTAATGATGAATATATGATACCAGCAAGTTATCTACAAACATATCCTAATTTTAAATATAGTATAAAGAATTATCCAAAGATTAATTATGAATTAATTCCAGTCAAATCATTTAATATAAAATCTAAAGAACTAGAAAAATTTGATACTAACATCAGCGGTATGACAATAGAGCATCTTATAAATACAATGCTTAAAGCAAGAGAAGTAAATGATGAGACACTTTTATTTCAAGCACAAAATAGAAGCAAGCTAAAAATGATTGGTAAATTACCATCAATAATTCATAATATTTCTGCTATCTTTAATAAAGATGGAACAATAACAGCTGTAAATAAGGATGATGAAGAAATAGTTAAAAGAATTAATGAAGTAACCCTTGCAATAAAAAAAGAAATATCACCGTTAATCGAATTCATTAAGAATGAAATCTTTAACAATGAGGAAATACTTTCTCAAGAGTTAGTATTAAATGAGAACGATAATATTATGGCAAAGTGCGATTTGTCATCAGATAATAAAATTTTAGAAATCAAAGCTTTTAATGATAATGACATAGATAAATTTAAGTATCAATTGTATTATGAAGCAAATGGTAGAGATATTTATTTGTTACAAACATTTTGGTTTGCAAATATTAAAAAAGGATTGAAATTTACTATATATAAAGTAAATCCTATTGAATATAAAGAAAGAACCTCAGATTTAGAAGTAAGAAAGAGTAATTATGAAAAGAAAATAAATAATAAAGACATTTCGGTTTTAACTTATAATGGATATGGCCAAAAAGTTTTATTAAAATGTTCAAAATGCAATAATGAATGGGAATCATCATATAATTTAATATTAAGATATAATCAATGTCCATTTTGCAATCCTAAAGAAAAGAAAAATAGAGAAAAGATTATTATTCCTAGAATGAATGAAGAAGAGAAAATAAGGAAAAAGTTTTCTAGTTATCAGTATAAAATTGCTTTAAAATCTAATTCAACAATACAAGTTTTAGAATACACAGGATCAAGAAACCCTGTAAAAGTTAAATGTTTAGTTTGTGGACTAGAACGCACATATTCAAGAGCAGACCATTTTTTAGATAGATGCGGGTGTTCTAATTGTAAAAATAATAATACCTAAAATAGTTTGAATTTTAAACCTTAGAGTATAATTTTTTGTACATTTAAAAAGACAATCCATAATAATTAGAAAAAGTAAAAAGAGACCAACATATTTCACAATTAAAGATAAAGAAATATTGTGGTTTATATCTATAAGTTCTAAAATAGAGAAATATCAAAGAATTATTGATAAGAAAATAGAACGATATGGTGTATGTAATACTATAATAATTAGAAAAATAGCAGATAATGATGCATCTATACTTCTTCAAAATGCATTTCCTACATTAGAAAAATACATAGATCATGTGCATACAGTAGATCGAGTACCACTAAGTGTTCCAACTGATTTCCAAAACGAAATAAAAAGACTATTTAAAAATATGATTGGATTAAAGAAGCGAGGAATTAATTTATTCTTTACTGATATAGATACTTTAAATAAAAAATGTTAGATGAAATAAGCGATAAAGACTGATTAAGATTAGCCTTTTATTGTGGTATAATATAATTAACAGGTAAATAGTAATTTGAAAGCGAGATGTTTTTATGAGAGATATAATTAAGAATAATTTTAAATCATATTTAATTATAAGTATATTAGGTGTATTAGCAGGATTAGTAGTTTGGTTTTTTAGTCAGTTTCCATATGATAATTTATGGTCTTTTAGTTTATTTAGTTCGATGTCATTAGGCTTTTGGGTGTTCACATCTGCAGTTATTGTATTTTTTTCAAAAGAAAGAAAGAGTGCTGTAATATCCGAAATGTTATATGTATATTTTATGTTTTTCTTTACTGGTGTAGGAAAAATTACTAGATTAGTTCAAAGTGGAGCTGGTGTTTTAAATTTTAATAATGTTTTTTTCGATATTATATTTTATGGAGTGCCTTATGCAATAATTTGCGGATTATTAGCACATGTATTGTTTAATGCTAAAAAAAGAAATATTTTAGGAAATTTATTATTGTTGTTACCATTTATTTATATTTTAATTGAATTAATTGATTTTTCTATAAAATTATTTACTAATAAAACAAATTTATTTATGGTTATCATTGATTCTTTATGTTTAATTACATATATAATATTATTTAGAAAA
>JAGALD010000012.1 GCA_017625395.1 Bacilli bacterium
CTGTTAACAAAAAAATGTTGACAACTTGGTTTTTGCTGTTATATAATTATATCGAAACGGAAACGGAGGGTATAAAAATGGCAGTTAGAATTAGATTAACAAGAATGGGTTCTAAGAAGAAACCAGTTTACAGAATTGTTGCAAGTGATTCAAGAAGACCTAGAGATGGTCAATATATCGAATTAGTTGGTACTTATAATCCAGCTACTGAAGATGTTAAAGTAAATGAAGAAGTTGCTATGAAATGGCTTGGTCAAGGTGCACTTCCTACTGATACTGTTAAAAACTTATTAAGTAAACAAGGTATCATGAAGAAATTTGCTGAATCAAAAACTGAAAAAAAGGAAAATAAGTAGTTATGAGTTTAGTAGAATTAACTAAAGAAATAGTTGAATCTCTTTCAAAAGAAAAAGACATGGTAAATGTTAAGGAATTTGAAACTGATGAAGAAAATACTATCTTAATTCAAGTTATGGTATCAAAAGAAGATATTGGTAGAGTAATTGGAAAAGATGGTAAAACTGCTAAAGCTATAAGAACACTAGTTCAAGCTAGTAGCTATTTAAAAGATAATAAAAGAGTAAAAATTAATATTGACAGTTTTTAAGAACCAAATGGTTCTTTTTCTTGTGGAACTTTATTAAATATACTATAATATATTTTAGGTGATGATATGGAAAATAGTGTACCTAATCATGTTGGAATTATAATGGATGGTAATGGTAGATGGGCTGTTAAACATGGAATGATTAGAAGTTTAGGACATAAAAAAGGTGCTGATAATTTAAAAAGTTTAGTTCAGTATGTTTTTACTAAAGGTGTTAAATGTTTAAGTGTTTATGCATTTTCTACTGAAAACTTTAAACGTGATAAAGAAGAAGTAGATTATTTAATGAATCTTATAATAAAGTTTTTTAATAAAGAGAAAAGTACATTTGTAAAAAATAAAATTAAGGTTCTTGTTTCTGGTAGTAAAGATAATTTAAGAAGTGATGTTATTGCTGCTATAGAAGGTATTGAGGAAGCAACAAAAGATTTTACTGATAAAGTATTTAATGTTTGCTTTAATTATGGTGGTAGGCTTGAGATTGTTGATACTCTAAAGAAAATAATTGATAAAGTTCAAAATAATGAATTAGATATTTCAAGTATAGATGAAAATCTTGTATCTAGTTATATGTATAAAGATTTACCTGATTTGGATTTTGTTATTAGAACAAGTGGGGAACTTAGAACAAGTAATTTTATGTTATGGCAATCAAGTTATGCTGAATATTATTTTCCGGAAACTTTATTTCCGGATTTTGACGAGAAAGAATTTGATATAGCATTAGAAGAATATTCTAAAAGAAAAAGAAGATTTGGAGGAGTTTAGATGAAGACGAAAATAATTAGTTCAATTATATTACTTGTTATATTTATTCCACTTTTGATAACTGGTGGATTACCTTTTGCAATTTTAATGTCTATTCTTTCTGTATTAGCTTCATATGAACTTTTGAAGACTAGAAGAAAGTTTAGGACAATTCCTTTTGCAATAGAGCTTTATTCTTATATATTAGTTGCTTTTTTTACCTTAAATAATTTTAATCAGAGTAATATTTTTTATATGATTGATTATCGCTTAATGGCTTTTTTGATTATTGTTAATTTGATTCCTTTAGTACTAGTAAATAATAAAGATAAATATAATTTAACAGATGCTTTATTTTTGATTGGTTCTACATTATTTATTGGTTTAACATTTAATTTATTAGTATTAATAAGGGGTTATGATATAAAGTATATTATTTATTTATTTTTAATTACTACTATGACTGATACTTTTGCATTCATAACTGGTAAATATATTGGGAAAAATAAATTATGTCCTAAGATTTCTCCTAATAAGACTTGGGAAGGTTTTATTGGTGGAACATTGATGGGAACTTTTGTTGCTACAATGTATTATATAAGTGTTTTTAATAATCCATATGGAATTTTAGTTGTTATATTTTTAACTATGTTATTGTCTTTATTAGGACAACTAGGGGATTTGGTTTTCTCGTTTATCAAAAGAGAGTTTGGTAAGAAAGATTTTTCTAATATAATTCCAGGTCATGGTGGTATTCTTGATAGGCTTGATAGTATCATTTTTGTAACGCTTGGATTTTTACTTTTAATTTCAATTTTATAGGAGGATAAAATGACATTAATATATTTTATTATAGTATTAGGTATTATAGTTTTAGTACATGAATTTGGACATTTTATTTTTGCTAAGATGTTTGGTGTTCATGTTTATGAATTTTCAATTGGTATGGGTCCTAAAATATGGGGGACTAAACCAAAAAAAGATAAGACCGTTTATAATATTAGGGCAATTCCTATAGGTGGTTTTGTTCAGCTTGCAGGGGAAGAAGTAGATGATGATGAAAAGATTCCTGCTTCAAAGAAATTATATAATAAACCTGTATGGCAAAGATTTTTAATTATGTTTTTTGGGGCTGGTAATAATTTTATTTTAGCCTTCTTAATTTTCTTCTTTGTTGGTTTATTTACTGGTTCACCAATAATGGATCCAATTGTTTGGCAAGCAGATGAGAGTAATCCTGCATATCAAGCGGGAATTCGTGTTAATGATGAAATAGTATCAATAGATGGTAAAAGTGTTTCTACAATTGATGATGTTATGGTTTATTTGACTTTAGCTGCTGATGGAGATGAAGTATCAATTGTAACATCACGTGAAGGAAAAGAAACTGAATATAAAGTGACACCTGTTAAGATAAAAGATGAGAATGGTGAAAGATATGTTTTTGGTATTGGTGCAGAAGCTGATAAAGAATCAGGTTTCTTCAATGCTATAAAATATGCTTTTATAAAAATTGGAGCTTTAATTAAACAAATGTGTATAGTTTTAGTTTCGTTATTTACTGGTGCTTTAGGCCTTGATAGTATGTCTGGTCCGGTTGGAATTTTCTCTTTGGTAGGAGAGACTGCTGCGTTTGGCTTTGTTAGCTTATTGAGTTTAATTGCACTTTTATCTGTTAATGTGGGATTTTTGAATTTAATACCATTTCCTGCATTCGATGGAGGAAGACTTGTGTTCTTAATTATTGAGAAAATTAAAGGAAGTCCTGTTTCTCCTAAAGTTGAAAATACAATTCATGGTATTGGCTTTATATTGTTAATGATATTAATACTTGTTATAACATTTAATGATATACTACGTTTATTTTAAGATATCTTTAAGATATCTTTTTTATTGACTTTATTCACTCTAATAATATATATTATATATATAGGATAGTGGTAGAAGGAGTGTATATTAATGAAAAAGAAATTATTTGGATTAGTAGGGCTTGGTTGTTCTTTTCTATTATTAGTTGGATGTGGTAATGAAGCTGATAAAGAAAAAGAAAATAATAAAGAGAATGAAGAGACAAAACAAAAATTAACTTGCTCAATGGATTTGAGTGATGCTATGAGTGGTCTTGGGACAATGAATATGGATCTTGTTGTTTTATATAATGAAGATGGAACTGAACCTCAAGAATTAACATTAGTTCAAAAAATTGAGATGACAAGTGAATCAGTTACTGATGATATTATTAATTCTCTTGCAACACAACTTGAAAATGAAACTTGTAATGAAGAGTTTACATCATGTAATGTTTTAACTGAAGGTAAAAAGATTACTTTAACTGCAGTTGGTAGTCCAAATACTGTAACAGGTGAAGATGGTGAGTCTGGATCAAAATCATATGATGCAGCAAAAAAATATTTTGAAGATATGGGATATACTTGTAAATAGTTAATAGCTACTTAAAGGTAGCTTTTTTATTTGTAAAAATGTGACGATTATAGTATAATTTGTACTATGGGTAGGGTGTTGTTATGTACTTAAAAGAAATTTCTGCAACTGGTTTTAAATCTTTTGCAGATAAAATAACAATTAATTTAGACGGAAAAATTACTGCTATTGTTGGACCTAATGGTAGTGGTAAGAGTAATGTTGTAGATGCAGTTAGATGGGTATTAGGAGAACAATCTGTTAAATCGCTTCGTGGTACAGATAGTATGACTGATGTAATATTTTCTGGTAGTAAATCTAGAAATCCACTTAATGTTGCTAGTGTTTCTTTAGTGTTTGATAACTCTGATAATTATTTAAATGTACCTTATAATGAGATATCAATTAAAAGAAGAGTATATCGTACTGGTGAGAGTGAATATTTTTTAAATGGTGAGAAATGTAGATTAAAAGATATTACGGATTTACTTATTGATAGTGCTAGTTCTAAAGAGTCTTTTAATATAATTTCTCAAGGAGAAATACAACGTATTTTATCTAATTCTCCATATGATAGAAGATTAATTTTTGAAAGTGCTGCTGGTGTTTTAAAATACAAAAAAAGAAAAGAAGAAGCATTAAGAAAACTTGATAAAACAAAAGATAATATAGAACGTGTTTTAGATATAATTAATGAACTTGAAGTTCAATTGGAACCTTTAAAAGAACAAAGTGCTAAAGCTGAAGAATATTTAGCTAGTAAAGAAAAACTTGAGTCAATTGAAGTAGCACTTCTTGCTTTTGAAATAGAAAGAATTAATTATGATTATGAAATAACAAAACAAAAAATAGAAGACTTAAACAATGAAATTTTAAATCTTAATTTAAAAAGTTCTAATAGTGATATGTCTTTATCAAATGATAAACTTGAACTTGTTAGACTTGATCAACTTTTAAAAGAATATAATGCACATCTTTTAGAACTTACTTCAAAAGAAGAAAAGCTAAATGGTGAAAAAGAGTTACTTAAAGAACGTAGTAAATATGATGCTAGTAATAGTAAAGTTCATAGTACAATTGCAACTTTAAAAGAGGATTTATATCAAAATGATAACAGTATTAAGTTGCTTGTTAAAGATATTGAATATATTAATTTATCTGTTAATGAAATTAAAAATAAGATTAGTAAGTATGAACTTGATATTAATAGTAATAATACTAAGAAAAATAATTTGGGTATTGAATTTAATAATAAAAGACGTGAGTTTTTTGATATAAGTCATAAAATAGAACTTTTAAATAATTATATTGAATCTAATGCTAGTATGCCTGCACCTGTTAAAGCGGTTCTTAATAATCCTAGAATTAAGGGAGTTCATGGAACTTTAGCTAGTATTTTAGAATGTGATGATATTTATTTAAAAGCTTTAGAAGTTTCTTTAGCATCTACTAAGAATTTTATTATTGTAGATGATGAAGGCGTTGCTAAAGAATCAATTAGTTATTTGAAAGAGAAAAATTTAGGAAGAGCAACTTTTTTCCCAATGAATGTAATTAAACCTAAGGGAATTGAACCTGATGTGCTAGAAAAAGTTAAGTCTATGGATGGCTACATTGGAATATTTTCTGATTTAGTTAGATTTGATTCTAAGTATTATGGTATTGTTTCTAATCAGTTGGGTAATGTTATTCTTGCTGATAATATTGATTCTGCTAATAAAATTAGTAGTATGATTTATAGAAGATATAAGGTAGTTACACTAGATGGAGATATAATTCATGTTGGTGGATCAATGTCTGGTGGAAGTGTTACAGTATCTAAGAGTATTATTACAGAGAAAAAAGAGTTAGAGAACCTTTCAAGACGAAAGATAGAACTTGAAGAAGTTATTAAAAATCTTGATAATCAGGTAAAAGAAATAGAAAGTATACTTTTAAATATTGAAGAAAAATTATATCAAGAAAAGTCATCATTAATTAGTTATTTAGAACAGGTAAGAGCTAAAGAAGAACTTATCTCTGAATTAAATAATAGAAAAAGTGATATAGAGCGTGAGCTTTCTTCTCTTGATAGCGTTGTATCTTCTAGTCTTTCTAAAGAAGAAGAGAAGATTATGAAGGAATATTATGAAGTATCTTTAGAAAGAGAAAATTTGATTAAAGAGATTCGTCAAAAAGAAAAAGATAAAGATTTATTGTCTTCTAAGATTGAAGAAGAAGAAGCTCTTAATAAGTTAAATAATTCTAGTATAAATAAACTTGAAAAAGAGCTTAAAGAATTAGAAATTAAGATTAGTAAATATGATTTAAAACTTGATAATAATCTTAAGATATTAAGTGAAGAATATTCTATGACTTATGAGAAGGCTAAGAGTAGTTATGAATTAGAGATTGATTTGGAAGATGCTAGAGCTGAAGTAAATAAGTATAGAAATATTATTAAAAATATTGGTATGGTTAATATTAATGCTATTGAAGACTATAAAAGGGTTAATGAAAGGTATACTTTCTTAACAGAACAAAGAAATGATTTGTTGAATGCTAAAGAGACTTTGTTAGAAATAATTGATGAGATGGATCAAGTTATGAAGGAAGAATTCTTATCTACTTTTGAAAAAGTAAGAGTGGAATTTAAAAAAGTATTTAAGGAATTATTTAAGGGTGGAGAAGCTGATTTGAGACTAACTGATAAGAATAATATTTTAGAAACTGGTGTTGAAATAGTAGCATGTCCTCCTGGTAAGACTTTGAAAACAATTACTCTTTTATCTGGTGGAGAGATGACTTTAACTGCAATAAGTTTGATTTTTGCAATTTTAAATATAAGAGAAGTTCCTTTCTGTATATTTGATGAAGTTGAAGCAGCGCTTGATGAAGCTAATGTTGATAATTTTGGTCATTATTTGGATCATTATAAAGATAGAACTCAATTTTTGATTATTACTCATAAAAAGAAAACAATGGAATATGCAGATACTCTTTATGGAATAACTATGCAAGAGTCTGGTGTATCTAAATTAGTAAGTGTAAAATTAGGAGACGTTGAAAAATAGTCTTCTTTTTTTATAATTGCTTTGTTTTTATTTGTTGTTTTGATATAATTATAACGGTGATTGAAATGTATAATTATATAGTTGGTAAAGTAGTTGAAATTACAGGTAGCTACATAGTATTAGAAAATAATGGGATTGGGTATAGTGTTTATACTCCTAATCCTTATGCTTTTGGTGATGAGAATAAAGAATATAAGGTATATTTATATCAGCAAATAAAAGAAGATGAGCATTTATTATTTGGGTTTAAAACTAAAGAAGAAAAAGAATTATTTTTAAAACTTATTTCTGTTAAGGGAATGGGGCCTAAGATGGCTCTTCCTATTCTTGCTACTGGTAGTGTTGCAGGGGTAATTGATGCAATTGAAAGAGAAAATATTTTGTATTTAAAAAAATTCCCTAAAATTGGAGATAAAGTTGCTAAGCAAATGATACTTGATTTAAAAGGAAAACTTGGAAATGTTTCTACTTTAGAGTTAGTTGAGAATAGTTATGATGAACTTATTGAAGTATTAAAAGGACTTGGTTATAAAGATAAAGAATTTAAAGCAATTATTCCTAAAGTTGATAATTCTTTATCTATTGAAGATCAAGTTAAAGAAGCTTTGAAACTACTTTTAAAATAATTTTAAGTAATGTTTATTTTTGTATATTATAATATTTTTAGGAAGTGATAATATGAGTAAGAATGAAGTTTTTGTAGAAGAAAAATTATCTGATGATATTGCATTAGAGAATATTAGACCAGAGACGATTGATGATTATATTGGACAAAGCGATGTTAAAGATAATATTAAAGTTTTTATTGAGTCTGCTAAAATGCGAGGAGAAAGTCTTGATCATGTTCTTTTGTATGGACCTCCTGGGTTAGGTAAGACTACACTTGCTCATATTATTGCAAATGAGCTTGGAAGTAATATAAAGATGGCAAGTGGTCCTAGTATTGAGAAGTCAGGGGATTTGGCTGCTATTTTATCTACGCTTGAACCAGGTGATGTTTTATTTATTGATGAAATTCATAGAATTCCTTCTTTTGTAGAAGAAATATTGTATTCAGCAATGGAAGACTTCGTTTTAGATATTATTGTTGGTAGTGAAGGAAACTCAAGAAATATTAGAATTAATCTTCCGCCTTTTACATTGGTTGGTGCAACTACTAGAGCGGGGGATTTGACTGCTCCTCTTCGTGATAGATTTGGTATTATGGCTAAAATGCAGTATTATACGCCAGAAGAGCTAGATTTAATTGTAAAAAGAACAGCTAGAGTTTTAGAGGCACCAATTTCTAGTGATGCTTCGTTTGAACTTGCATCAAGAAGTAGAGGAACTCCTAGAATTGCTAATAGAATGTTTAAAAGGGTACGTGACTTTGCTATAGTGGATGGTAAAAGTGAAATTGATTTAGAAGTTACTAAGAAAGCTCTTGAAAGACTTAAAGTTGATAGTATTGGTCTTGATGATACAGATTACCAATTATTGAAAACAATAGTTGAGAAATTTAATGGGGGACCTGTTGGTGTTGAATCTATTGCAAGTGTAATAGGTGAAGAAGTTACTACAATCGAAGATGTTTATGAGCCTTATTTATTACAAACTGGTCTTTTAAAGAGAACTTCTCGTGGTAGGGTTGTAACTGATAAAGGTTATAAACATTTAAATTTAAGTTATCAAAATAGTTTGTTTGATCAGTAGGAGGTGTATTATGTTTGAGATGGATGATATGAAAAAATATTTATTATCTGTTGCTATGGCATCATATAATTATTCAGAATATTTAAAAATAGATGATAAAGTACAGACTGATACACTTGGTTTTATATTGAGAATGTATCAAGATAAAATAAATAAGTTACAACCACAGGAGTTAGCTTTATTAATAACGTATTTAAATGATATTAAGGAAGAATTTTATCTTGAATATATAAATTTATTTGATGGAGATATTTTGAGTGGTATAATAAGAAAATCTAAATCTATTGATGAGCAAATTGCTTTTTTAAAAAATATTGAAGATGTATATTTCTTATTTGCCTATGATTTAGAAGAATCAGGTAGTGTTAGTTATTTTGCTAACCTTATATAGGTGGTGTTGTTATGCTAGTTTTTAAAGAAAAAAAGACATATGATGAGTTTGTAAGAGAAATTGGAAATGGAATGACTTCTGATACTTTTGAAGCAGGATATGGGTTTCCTCATTTGAGGGGATTTGATTATTTGGTTTCTGTATGGGATAAGAATGATCAAAAGAAGATAATGGATACTTTGAAATTGGTGGATAGAGAACTTGATTTTTCTAAAAAAGATAATGAAATGTATAAAAAATTAAGCTTTTTTTTGAAAGTTGGAATTTTGTTTGGTGAATATAGTAAATATATGTACGATTTATCTGCTTCATCGATTTCAACGATAGTTACAGAATCTTTAATATCATTAGATGATGAAGAGGCTAAAAAATATGTTCCAGTATGTGCAAATGATGAACTTCTATCATATGTTGGAAAAGAATGTGAGTATTCAAAACAAACTGATATTTTGTATGCTATTTGTCAGCATTATGATCAAAACCCTTTTGATATAACTGATGAAAAGGCATTAAAAAGATTTCAGCAGAATGAATTGAAAAGATTAAAAACAAATCAGGATGAATTTTTTCAAGGTGTTAAGTCTTTTCAAGATTTAGCTAGTGAAGTAGCAATGGGTATGAAGTTTTAGGAGGTTATTATGAATTTAAGTGACTTTGATTATAATTTACCAGAAAGATTAATAGCTCAAACTCCTTTAGAAGATAGATCTGCTTCTAAACTTTTGGTGCTTAATAAAAATAATGGTGCTATTGAACATAAGCATTTTAGAGAAATAGTTGATTTTTTTGAAGAAGGAGATACTATTGTATTGAATGATACTAAAGTAATTCCTGCTAGACTTATTGGTGAGAAAACTGATACTAAGGCAGTTATTGAAGTTCTTCTTTTAAAAAATATTGAAGGAAATACATGGGAGGCTTTAGCAAAACCTGCTAAAAGAGTAAAAATTGGTACTATAGTATCATTTGGTGATGGTCTTCTTAAAGCAAAATGTATTGAAATAAAAGATGAAGGAATTAGAATATTTGAACTTATTTATGATGGTATTTTGTATGAAATTTTAGATAAACTGGGTACGATGCCACTTCCGCCTTATATTCATAAACAATTAGAAGATCAAAATAGATATCAAACTGTTTATGCAAAAAATATTGGAAGTGCAGCAGCGCCAACTGCAGGATTACATTTTACATTAGATTTGTTAAATGAGTTAAAAGAAAAGAAAGTTAATATAGCGTATGTTACTCTTCATGTTGGACTTGGTACTTTTAGACCAGTTAATACTGAAAATATATTAGAGCATCATATGCATAGTGAATATTATGAATTAAGCGATGCCACTGCAAAAATACTTAATGAAACAAAAGCAAATAATAAAAAAATTATAGTAGTAGGTACAACTTCTGTTAGAGTGCTTGAAACTGTAATGAATAAATATGGAAGTCTGGTTGCTTGTAGTGGCTTTACTGATATTTTTATATATCCAGGATATGAGTTTAAAATAGTAGATAATTTAATAACTAACTTTCATTTACCTAAATCAACTCTTGTTATGTTAGTTAGTGCTTTAGCAGGAAGAGAAAGAATACTTAATGCATATAATGAAGCTATAAAACATGATTATAGATTTTTCTCTTTTGGAGATTCAATGTTTATAGTAAATAAAAAGTAATATAAAAAAATGATGGACATATAGTTAAGTGGTGATAATATGAAATATGCAGCAATAACTATGGTGGCTATCTTTTTTATTTTAACTTTTTTTGTTATTGGGATGAAGCATCCTGATGATACTTTAGAAGAAAAAGAAATATTTAATGATGAAGTAAGAGCAGTATATGTTTCATATATTGAATTAAATTCTTATATAAAAAATAAAAGTGAATCAGTAAGTAAAGAAAATATTAATAAGATATTAGATAATGTTTTAAAAAATGGTTTTAATACTGTAATATTACATGTTCGACCTTTTGCTGATTCTATATACAAGTCGGATTATTTTCCAGTTAGTGAAACTATTTTAAATGATAAAGGAAATATTCCAAATTATGATGTTTTAAAATATTTTATTGATGAAGCTCATAAAAGAAATTTAAGGTTAGAGGCTTGGGTTAATCCATTTAGGATTAGTAATGTTACAGATAGTACAAAATTACCAGTTAATAGTCCGTATTATAAATTTGCAAATACTAATGATGCTAAAGTTCTTGATAATGGTATATATTTGAATCCTGCAAGTAGTGATGTGCAACAATTAATAATAAATGGTATCAAAGAAATTATTACTAATTATGATGTAGATGGAATTCATTTTGATGATTATTTTTATCCAGATAAAACTATTGATTTAAAGTCATTTGAAGAGTATCAAAAAAATGGTGGAAAATTTACAATTGATGAATATCGATTAGATAATGTTTCCAATTTAATTAAAAATACTTATTCTATGATAAAATCTATTAATAAAAATATATTGTTTGGTATTGCTCCTGAAGGAAATATTGAAAATAATTATGATAAAAATTATATTGATGTTAGAAAAATCTTAAGTGAAGAAGGATATGTTGATTATATAATGCCACAGATTTATTATGGGTTTAAAAATGAATATAAACCATTTATTGATACACTTAATGTTTGGAATAATTTAATTGAGACTGATAGTATTAAATTGATTCCCGCACTTGCATTTTATAAAGTAGGTGTTTTTGATAAGTATGCAGGAAGTGGTAGTAATGAATGGATTGAAAAATTTGATATTATAAAGAAACAG
>JAGALD010000073.1 GCA_017625395.1 Bacilli bacterium
AAAAAAATAGAAAATAAAGAAGATTATATAGACTTACTTTTAGAGGCAGATCCTTCAAAAGACATGATACATAAGTATTTGAACGATTCTGATGTATATGCATTAAAAAAAGAAGATGAGCTAATTTCTATTGCAGTTATTTTGCACATTGATAGAAAAACATTAGAGTTAAAGAACATAGTTACAAAAGAAAATTACAGAAATAAAGGTTATGCAAAAACACTTTTAAAATCATTATGTGGTAATTATAAACAGAAATATGACAGAATGTTGGTAGGAACAACAGAGAATAATATTCCTTTCTATGTTAAGCAGGGATTTGATAAATATGAGAAAACAATTAAAAATTTCTTTATAGATAATTATAAAGAAGAAATAAAAGATGGAGAACTAACTTGTACTGATTTAATATATTATTCAAAAGATTTAAAGAAAAAATAAAATATTATAGTTATTGAAATAATATCTAACATATATAAGAAATCTAATAGAAATATTAGATTTTTTATTTTGCCTTCAAAAAGGAAGGAGTAAAAAGAAAATGAAAAAAAATGAAAACAACAAACCAAAAAATAATGAAAAAATTAAAAAAGAAACAGAAAAGATTAAAGAGATTATAAGAAAGGAGACAGGTATTTATATAAAGAAGATGAACTCAAGAAACTTAAAGAAAGAATTTGAACAATTTTATTATATTATGGCATCAAATTATTATGAGTGTTTAACAGCAATAGGGTATTTAGATGAAATAGAAACTGATTGCTTTGCTTGTATAAAAGATGATTACTTATCAGATTTTGTAAGGTCAATGAGTGCTATGATGAATAAAATATTTTGTGATGAAGAAAAAGACTTTTCAGATATAATGAATGGAATTATGAGAATGTTAATTTCTGAAGATAAAATTGTTAATATTATAAAAGACGATATACCTAATTGGGTAATATTAAGAAAAAAGATAAGACCAGGATTAGTAAATATTGTACCTTTATATGATAATTTAAATGAATACTATTTGAATTATTCATATAGTTATAATGTTCAAGAAGATATAAAACCTTTTATTGCAGGACTTAACAATTTATTTGGTAAATTAGCAGATGATGAGGAGTTTATATATGTTTCTACTCATTTACAAGATGATAAAGAAATAACAGAGGAATAAATATTCAAGACAAGAGTTAGCTTTTAGGAGTTAGCTCTTTTTTTGAGGAAAGGAGCAAGAATGGGAAAGTGTCAGATAATTGCAATAGCAAATCAAAAAGGTGGAGTTGGAAAAACAACAACTACATTTAGTTTAGGAGTTGCACTTAGTAAACAAGGAAAAAGAGTATTACTAATTGATGCAGATCCACAACGGAGATTTAACTACTTGTATGGGTTACTATAATCAAGATGAATTGCAGAATACTATTGGAACATTAATGTCTGATACTATATGTGATAATGAAATAAATGCAGAAAATGCTATTCTTCATCATAAAGAAGGAGTAGATTTAATTCCTGCAAATTTAGATTTATCAGCAATAGAGTTTTCATTAGTTAATGCAATGAGCAGAGAGTTCACGCTTAAAAATTCTATAAGAGGTATTAAAGATAACTATGATTATGTATTGATAGATTGTATGCCATCTCTTGGAATGATAACAATAAATGCTCTGGCTTGTAGTGATAAGATAATAATTCCAGTACAGGGAGAATATCTGGCTGCAAAAGGAATGGGACATTTATTAAAGACAGTTACGAGAGTGCAGAAACAAATAAATCCTAATTTGAAAATAGGTGGAGTATTACTTACATTAGTAGATAAAAGAACAAATTTATCAAAAGATGTAAGAGATACTTTAATCGACAATTATGGAGAATATGTGAAAATATATGGTGCTGAAATACCAAAAGCAATAAATACAGCAAAATCAACATCAACAGGAAAGAGTATATTTGAGTTTGATAAAAATAGTCCTGTTGCAAACGCATACAATAATTTAGCAAAGGAGGTATTAGAGAATGAAAGAACAAGACAAAAAGATGGTACTTCCAAAGTTAGATGATTTATTCACAAGTCAAGAACAAAGAGATAATCCAGTTGTTGATGAGGTAAAGGAAATAGAACTATATAAAATAGGAGAATTTCCAGACCACCCTTTTAGAGTTATAGATGATGATAAAATGGAAGAAATGGTTAAAAGTGTAAAAGAACATGGAGTTTTATTACCTGTTATAGTAAGAAAACGAGGAGAAGGAAATTATCAAATGATTTCTGGACATAGAAGAAAAAGAGCGTGTGAACTTGCAGGAATAGATAAAATAAAATGTATTGTTAAAGAATTAACTGATGATGAGGCAACAATTCTTATGGTAGATAGTAACATTCAAAGAGAAGAAATATTGCCTAGTGAAAAAGCATTTGCATATAAAATGAAACTTGAAGCTATGAAACATCAGGGGAAAAGAGTTGATTTAGAAGAAAACGAAACTTCCGACCCAATGGGTTGGAAGTCAGAAAGTGCTAATAAATTAGGAAAAGAAGTAGGAGAAAGTATGACTAATATAAGAAGATATATTCGACTTACTTATTTAATACCAGAATTATTAGAACAAGTTGATAACAAAAGAATAGCTTTTAGACCAGCAGTAGAATTATCATATTTAAGTGAAGAAAATCAATATGTTGTAGAAAATATATTTGAATTTGATGAGGTAACACCTTCTTTAAGTCAAGCAATAAGATTAAAGAAATTAGAACAAGAA
>JAGALD010000074.1 GCA_017625395.1 Bacilli bacterium
CATTAGAACGTGGCACCCACCCACTAAGTGTATCTTTTTGCACCATTTCACCATAATCATCTTTCTCAAAAGACTGATTAAAATATTTTCCATCAAGAAACTTCAATTGCTCACAAGTTAAATCAATATCAAAGTCATATCTTGCATTTACTCCCATTAAATCATCAACTAACTCTTCACAATTATATTTGTAATCAATTAATAATTCTTCTGAAGATTCAAATTCTCTATCAGATAAAAAATTCTTTTCATCTAAATCAATTAAGTCTCTAATTTCTCTAACCTCATAATCAGCTGGATCTGGAATATATTCATCCCTATCAAATAAATTCACATTTCCCATAAAAACACATCCTTACTTCCAACATTTTACTAAACAGAACACTTATAAAATTCTAATCTTAATTTATCTGCAACTGTAACAATAAATTCTGAATTAGTAGGTTTTGCCTTATCTATATCAACACTATGTCCAAAAATTTCTTCCATAAGATCCCAATTACCCCTATTCCAACTTACCTCAATAGCATGCCTAATCGCTCTTTCTACTCTTGAAACTGTAGTAGAAAAAGTCTTTGCAATATCAGGATATAACTCTTTGGTAATCCCACCTATTACTTCTGGTCTTTCATATACAATAGAAATTCCTTCACGAATATATTGATACCCTTTGATATGAGAAGGAACACCTAATTCATGTAAAATTCTAGTAATAGAAATCTGCAAATTATTATGATAAACATCAACTAATCTATTATTATTTGTCTTTTCGCTACAACAATTAATTATTCTTCTTTCTAGATCAGATAATTCAAAGGGCTTTAATATAAAATAATTAATACCTAGTTCACTTGTTTTTCTTATCATTTCATCAGTGTTATACGACGTAAGAACTATAACTTTTTTATTTATATTAAGTTTTTTCATCTCTTCCAATACATCAATGCCATCTTTCTTAGGCATAATCAAATCTAAAATTACCACATCGTAATCACATTGATTTTCTTTTATCAATTTTAATCCATCAACTCCATCATAAGCTTCTAAATTAATATTGATAGTTGCGTGATCACTAAAATACTCCTTTACCATTTTGATTAACTCCACATTGTCATCAATCATAAGCACTTTAATGTTATTCATATATTATCCTTTCTATAACTACACGCAAGTATAATTATACATTAGAAAAAAAAAAATTCATATAGCGAAAAATATCTACATATGTAAAATATTGTCGAATATAAACAAAAAAAAGAAATTGCTAAGTATTTTTGCAATTTCTTATCATTAAATATCAAAAATTGATTTAACGTACTCTTAGAACTTGATGTTATAATACGAAAAAATTAAACATTGCTTTCCATTATATAGTTAAACTCATCAGCTTTAGTACTAGCTCCACCAATTAAATATCCATCAACTATATCTATTTGGTTTAACTCATCAACATTTTTCTTACTAACGCTTCCACCATATAAAACAGATATATTTACATTATATTTATCATTAACTAAGTCCTTAATATAATGTGTTGTATCTTCAATTTCATCATTAGTAGGAGTAAGACCTGTACCAATAGCCCATACAGGCTCATATGCAATTATAATATCATTCAACTTATTAACATCCAATTTATCGAAAACTTCTAAAATTTGTTTTCCAATAACATCTTTTGTAACACCATTTTCTTTTTCTTCCAAAACTTCTCCTACACAAAAGATTGGTTTAATATTAAATTCTAATAAATTAACTATTTTATTGTAAAGCATTTCACCGTTTTCCTTTTGATCTTTTCTTCTTTCAGAATGACCAACAATACAATACTTAACATTAAAACTATTTAATTGCTCTGCACTAACTTCACCAGTAGTTGCACCATTTCCTTTTTCTGAAACATTTTGAGCACCAACTACAAACTTTGATTTGCTGTTATAAATCTCAATATATGGATAACTTGGACAAATAACAACATCATTAACACCATTTAAATTAACTTCATCAATAAATTTCAAAACAGCATCTCTATTAAGAGTTGTCTTCTGATTCCCCACTATCAGTTTCATTAAAATCCTCCTTACTTTTTAGTTTATCAACTAATTTTCCAATAACACCATAATTATCATTTTGTTTATTATCAATTACATGCTTATAAACATCTAAAACAGATTCTGCATAATATTTAGAACTATGAACTTCTGCATTAAGTCTAGCTTGTCTTTGTAACTGATCAAGTTGTTTTTTATCTTTATAAAGTTCTAAAACAATCTTCTCATATTCATCTTGAGTTTCAAAAATTCTACCATTAAGACCATCTATAACAGTATTTCTAAAACTTTCATCATCAATACAAATTGGCGCTACACTTGCTGCCATTGCCTCTATTACAGTAAGCCCCTGTGTCTCACTTTTAGAAGCAGTAGCAAAAACATCAGCAACTCTATAATAAGCAGGAATATCTTCCCAAGGAACTTTACCAACAAAAATAACATTTTTCTCAATTCCAAGTTTTTTAGAAGTTTCCTTATATTCATCCATATCAGGACCATCACCAATAATAATTAAATTTATATCTTTTTTTTCTTTTATAATATTTTTGTGTGCGCTCAATAACAAATCAACATTTTTTTCTTTAGCAAGACGCCCAACGAATACTATATTAAAACTTGAAAAAACAATATTAAGTTTCTTTTTAATCTTTTCGACATTAGAATTATCTACATTTTCAATAAAAAATCTATCTATTTCAATACCTGTAGGAATTATATAAATATTCTTATCAACTTCATATTTTTCTTTAAATAAATCATACGTTTTTTTAGTAGGAACTATTAATTCATTAGCAGTTTTATCACAATAAAACAAAGTAAGATATTCAACTATCTTTTTACTAGATTTTTCAAAATAACCACGTGTTATATAGTGAGTATAATCCTCATACATTGTATGATATGTATGTACCAAAGGAATATTAAATTGCCTAGAGATAATTCTTGCAAAAGTTCCAACACCAAATTCAGTATGTGAATGAATTACATCAAGTTTCCATTTTCTAATTATATTCATAGCCCTAATCGGATATATAAACGAAAGTCTATAGTCATATATTCCAATTGGAAGTCCAGGTATTCTAATAACTGTATCATCCTCATCAAACTTATAGTGTAAGCTTTCATTATTTATTGTTACTACAAATACTTGATGTCCTTTTCTTTCTAATGCTTTTTTTAACATATAAACACTAGTAGATACTCCATTGATATATGGAGGATATGTATCTGTAAAAATTCCTATCCTCATGCTTTTTTTCCATCTCCTTTAAAAAATCCCAAAGCAACTCCCCCAATAATAATTCCTAAATAATAAGTAATAAATCGCCATATAATAAGTCCTGACGAAAGGATTGACGAAGTAATAAATATTCCAAAGAACTTTAAAAATCCATATTCTATTCCACCACTTCCACCAGGAATTGGAACAAAGTTTCCAATTATAAGTATAAACGCAGAAGAAACCATTACTTCCAAAATAGAAATATCTAATGACGTATCAAAACTCATAAATACAAAATAAGGAATTATGTAAAATAAAATTAAAGATATTAAATTATAAATAAAACATTTTATAAATAACCACTTTTTCTTTTTAAATAAATGAGCACTTTCATGATATTCAGTAAGCTTTTCTTCCCACTTTGCAACCACTTTTTCACTATCTTTAACTATTTTAAATTTAGCACCTAACTTTATAATCATAGTACCAATAAAATTATTAAATTTTCTTGAAAAGCTTACAAAAAGTAAAAAGGCTCCAACTAAAACATTAATTATAAATCCAACTATTATTAATGCACTTAACATAGAAGAGACTTCAAACAAATGAAATTTCCAATTAATAATTAATGCAAACACACCAATAACAATCAAGGCTAATTGATACATTATAAAATCCTGTACAATTATATTAGTAGCAGATGCTATTTTTACACCACTCTTCTTAAGCATATAAACTTGCATTGGCTGTCCACCTGTAGAAAAAGGTGTAATACCATTAAAAAATTGCGTTATCAATACTTGTTGTACCATGCGTGATAATTTCATTTTAGGCTTATACTCACGAACTATTATATGTAAACATAAAGCTCTTAGTAACCAATACAAAAATATTAAAACTATACCAAACAAAATATACCATTTATTAGCTAACAATAAATTATTTAAAATATTTTCATAGTCATCCTTTAATATAAAAAACATAACAACAATCATTATTAGTAAAACAACTATTGTATTTCTTTTAGTATTTTTCATTTTATTTATTCATTATAGAAACTACTCCAGGTAATTCTTTACCTTCCATAAATTCAAGTGTTACTCCTCCACCAGTTGATGCATGAGTAACCTTATCTTTATATCCTAATTTTGATGCAGCAGCAACAATATCTCCACCACCTAAGATAGTTTTCGCATCAATCGAAACTAACTTTTCAAGAACTCTTTCTGTACCATTTGTATACTTAGAAAATTCATATACACCTAAAGGACCATTCCAAAATACAATTTTGGCATTATCTAAATTTGCACAAAAATTATCAATTGTATTACTTCCAATATCCATTCCCATATCATCATCTAAAAATTCAGAAACTAATACATTTCTATTTTCTACATCATTAGAAAACTCTTTAGTAACAATGTTATCCAAAGGTAAAACAATCTTTTCAGGATATTCATTCATTATTTTCTTACAAAAATCAATGCTTTCCTCATCCAAAATTGATGTACCAATATTATATCCTTTTGCTTTTAAGAAAGTATAAGCCATACCTCCACCAATCATAATTTTATCAGCTTTAGTAACTAAATTTTCAATAACACCAATCTTATCTGCAACTTTACTTCCACCAAGAATTACTACATATGGATGAATGTCCTCATTTAATATAGATAAAGCATTAACTTCTTTTTCTACAAGGAATCCAAGTCCAGAAGGTAAATTTGTAGCTATACCAACATTTGATGCATGCGCTCTATGAGCAGTACCAAAAGCATCATTTATAAAAATCTCACCTAGTGAAGCCCAATATTTTCCAAGTTCAGGATCATTTCCACTCTCTCTTTTTCCTGGAACATCTTCAAATCTAGTATTTTCCATAAGCAAAACATCACCATTATTCAATGAATTAATAGCATTTTCTAGCTCAATACCTTTAGTAGTTGGAACAAATAAAACATTCTTACCTAATAGTTCACTTAATCTTTCTGAAACAAGACGCAAACTATTCTTCTCTTTGTCTTCTTCAGCCTTAATTCTTCCTAAATGTGACATCAAAATAAGTTTAGCACCATTATTAATTGCATAATTAATAGTCTCCAAACTCATTACAAGTCTATTATCATCAATAATTTTTCCATCCTTCATAGGAACATTAAAATCACATCTAATAATAACCTTTTTTCCAAACAAGTCATAATCTCTTATTGTTTTCTTCATAATTATCTCCTTATATATAGATATTATAACAAATATACAATTAAATTAAAACACCTTCAAAAAAAGTGACTGTCTATTTTACAACAAAAAAAGTGAGTTTGAACTCACTTTAAACTATTTTGTCATTAAATACTTGGCAGTTCTAACCATTTGAGTAGAGTATCCCATTTCGTTATCATACCATGCAACTACTTTAACTAGTTGTTTTCCTTCTACTTCTAGAACTTTAGTTGAAAGTCCATCTACTACTGATCCATATCCAAGACCAACAACATCACTTGATACAATAGGATCCATTGTAAACTTCAATGTTTCATTTGCATGATTCTTTAATGCTTCGTTTACCTCTTCTTCAGTTACATTCTTCTTTAATTCTAAAGTTAAGTCAACAACTGAACCAGTTGGAACAGGAACACGCATTGCAGCTCCATCTAGTTTTCCTTTTAAGTTTGGAAGAACACTACCAATAGCACTAGCAGCACCAGTTGATGCAGGAACTATATTTGCAGCACAAGCTCTACCACGTCTTGCTTTAATACCTTTTTTATGGGCAATATCAAGAGTTGCTTGATCATTTGTATAAGCATGAACAGTAGTCATAAATCCTTTTTCAACACCAAATACATTATCAATTACATTTAAAACAGGCGCTAAACAGTTAGTAGTACAAGAAGCTGCTGAAATAATTTGTTCACTTCCATCTAATGTTTCATGGTTAACATTGTATACAATTGTCTTTAAATCACCTTTTGCAGGAGCAGAAATAATTACTTTCTTAGCACCAGCATCAATATGTGCCATTGCTTTTTCTTTTGAAGTAAATACTCCAGTACATTCAAAAACAACATCTACATCAAGTGATCCCCATGGTAATAATGATGGATCTTTTTCTGCATAAACTGTAATTTCTTTTCCAGAAACAATAATTTTATTATCTACAAAATCAATCTCATCTGTCTTATAATTTCCATGATTTGAATCATACTTTAACAAATAAGCTAATTGCTCAGCATCTGTTAAATCATTAATTGCTACTACCTCAAAATTTGGATCTTTATCCATTAATCTAAATACTAATCTTCCGATTCTTCCGAATCCATTAATTGCTACTTTTATCATATAATCATCCTTTCTTTATTTAAAACAACTTCCACCAATAAATTCTCTTAATAAAGAGTCATCTGGTACAGCTTCAGATGGAATTGGCAAAAAGTTTTTTAACATATTAATAAGTCTTCTAGCCTCTTCATAATAAGGACTATCAGTCTGTACAGAGTACAATAACGGTTCAACATATGTCTTTAATATACCAAGTTCATAAATTAAAGCCGTATTAAACGTTGCATCAGCTGCATCTTGATTAGGGAAAATATGCTTTTCTTCACCAAGTCTAACCTTTCTCCAAATCTTAAGAGTATCTTCAACTTTATGTCCGCGAGTTCTATTATCTCTAACAATTCTTCTTAAAAGTCTATTATCTGTAGATGAAATTCTATTATGAATATCTATATTAAGAATTGTAAGAGGAGAAAGATAAATTTTAAATTTCTTATTTCTATCAATAGAAGTTAAAATTTGTTCATTTAAAGCATGTATTCCTTCAATTATTAGAACCTCATTTTCACCTAAACTAGTCTCTTCAGTCCCTTCCTCAGATCTTCCTTTAAGAAAATTATATCTCGGAAGCTTAACTTTATGACCTTCTAATAATTTTTTAACATCACTATCAAATCTCTTAACATCAAGAGCTTCTAAACATTCAAAATCATACTCTCCATTTTCATCCTTTGGAGTTTTATCCTTATCAATAAAATAATCATCCATAGAGATTTCTTTTGGTTCTAATCCAAAACTTCTCAAATACATAGATAACTTTCTACAGCTTGTAGTTTTTCCTGACGAAGAAGGTCCAGCTATTAAAATAATTCTAACTTTTTCTTTTTTAGTAACAATATCCCTTGCAATATTTAAAAGCCTATTACTTTGAAGCATTTCATCTATTCTAATAATATCATCTGCTCTTCCACTAGTAACAATCTTATTCAATGCAGGAACATTACCAATTTTCATAATATCAGCCCATTTTTGATATTCTTTAAATACATCAAAAAGTTTAGGATGATGTTCATACTCTTTTATACCATCAATATAAATAGTAGGAAATAATAAAACAAACCCTCTATTATTTAAGAAATGCAAATCAAAATATTTCAAGTCACCTGTTGATGGAGGCATCATACTAAAAAAGTAATCATACATTCCACCCATTTTATATAATGTAATATAACTATTAACACTATACTTAAGAAGTTCAACCTTTGAAATATCTTTCTTAGCTTCAAAATATTCAATTGCTTCTGATCTATTAACTCTACACTTTGTAATAGCAATATCTTTTTCAGCAATCTCCATCATTTTTTCTTTTAATGAAGCACACTTTTTCTCATCAAGTTCAAAATTTGTTTCAATATAAATACCCTTATCTATAGAATATTTAACGATTACTCTAGCATCTTTACCAAAAAGCACACATGCAGAATAAGACATTAAGAAAATTAAAGCATTTACATATACTAAATTACCTCTTCTTTCCTTTAAGTCAACAAAAGTAATATCATCGTTACTAATAATCTGATCAGTTAATTCTCTATATCTATTACCTGCTTTTGCAAGAATAATAGGATACTTAAATTGTTCTTGATAATCTTTAGCAATGTCTAAAAGAGTAACACCTTTTGCAACAGTACGAACTTCCCCCATAATCTTTAATTTTACGTTTTCTATCATTGTACCTACCCTTCCTATTCTCAAATTAATATTAACATATTTTATTTCAAATTAATATATTTTTATTAGTTTTTTCAGGTTTTATGTATAAAATTTAACACTTTACATTAATATAGATATAGGTGATTATATGAGTTTAGTACCAATAGTAGTAGATAAAGAAGGAAATAATGAAAGAAGTTATGATATTTTCTCAAGATTATTAAAAGACAGAATTATATTTATTAGCGGAGAAATAACTGACCAAACAGCTAATAGTGTTATTGCAGAATTACTTTTTCTCGATTCAATCGAAACTAAAGATATAAGCATATACATTAATTCGCCTGGAGGATCTGTAACTGCAGGTTTAGCAATATATGATACAATGAACTATATAAATAGCGATGTATCAACCGTATGCGTTGGTCTTGCCGCATCAATGGGAGCATTTCTTTTGCTAAGCGGACAAAAAGGAAAAAGATACGCATTAGAAAACAGTGAAATTATGATACATCAACCACTTGGTGGAGTAGAAGGTCAAGCAACGGAAATAAAAATAGCAGCAGAAAGAATTTTAAAAACTAGAGAAAAACTAAATCAAATCATTTCACAAAAAACTAATCAAAAGCTTAAAAAAATACAAAAAGATACTGAAAGAGATTATTTTTTATCATCAATAGAAGCAAAAGAATACGGAATAATAGATAAAATAATAACAAAAAAAGAAAAGTGCTATTAAAGCACTTTTTCATAAACTATATTTTATTTGTCACGAAGTCTACTAGCAATATCTCTAATTTTTCTAAATCTATGATTAAGACCTGATTTTGTAATATTACTATTAGTTTCAAGCGATATTATTTTGCTAAGTTCTGTCAAAGATGTTTCAGGATATTTTAACCGATATTCACATGCTTCTTTAATTTTATCATCTAAAAATTCAATACCAAGCTTATCCATAATAAGTTCAATATCACTTATTTGACTATTACATGTTTCTATTATTTTATCAATATTTGCCTGTTCACAATTATTAAGCCTATTAGTATTATTTTTTTGTTCTTTATAAATACGAATATTTTCATAGTATAAAACTGCTTGATAAGCACTTATAAGCTTTAAAAAATCGCTAATTTTTTCAGCTTCTTTTATATATACCATATATTTAGTATCTCTAATAATTATCTTAGAATTCATATCAAACATGTTAAGTAATCTTTGAACAAAAACAGCTTCATGCTTATTATCATAAACAAACTCTAAATGATATTGAGATGTCTTAGGATCATTTACACTACCTCTATTAAAAAAAGTACCTCTTAAATAGGATTTTATTTCTTCATTAGAGCCTACGATATAATCCTTTGGAGATTCATCCATTACTGATAAATCATTTAATATATCACTAACTTTAGATTCAATAGTAACAACATATATTTTTTTATTGCTAAAATTAGCCATTTTTCTTTGTTCAAGAAGAACTTCAATACCATAAATACTTTTTATTAACAAGTAAATTCTCTTAGCAACTTTTGCATTTTCAGTAGTAAGCTCAATTCTATCATCATAAATTTTACTACTAGCTCTAACAAAACCAGAAAGTTCTGAAATATTTTCACTATTTGAAAGTTCTAACATACAAACTTCATTTTTAACAGTTGTTGTAAAAGACATATAAACACCTCCAAACTAGGTATTTACTATACTACATTTTAAAAGAAGAGTCAAAACTAATTCAACCAAAACTTTATACATGAATAAAATACAAAAATAACAAGCAATGAACAAAATGCTAACACAGGATAAAATAAAAAATTAATATATGCTGTTTTTCTATCAAAAGGATTTTCTTCAATCTCTTCAGTTTGATCTTCATAAAACTTACTACCCGCATTAGAAAGAACCTTAGCATATCCTTTTTTGCTACTTCTACTATTAAGATCAGAACTTTGTGCTTGTTTTCTTAAAAATTCATCATAATAAATATTTTCACCTTCAAACAAAACTGAAGAAAAGAAATGAGAAGAAAAATCATCATCTGTAATTACCGATTTAATACCTTCCATATTATCAGCAAACCATTCAATATTAACAGAGGAAAAATCTCTAAAACCAGTCGATAAAGATAAATATGCACCTAAAAACAATTTAGTCAAACTAACAAGATTTTCACGTTTATTTAGTTCAGTATTATAAGAAAGAGACATTGAATCAAAAGAAAACTTACCATCATAGATGATATTATCAGCGCTTATCCTAGGAACATACATTCCGTTTTCATGAATAACTCGTAAATTAGAATATAAGCTAGAAAAAATGCTAGATAATTCACTATAATCATGATTATACGAAAAATATTGATTCAATGTCTCCATACCATCATCACCTATTATAATTGTATCACTTATAATAAAAATTACAAAGTTAAATTATATTTTAATAACATCTGTCTTATTTTTCTAAGAGAGTTGTCCACCTTTTTATATGATATATCCAAAAGAAGAGAAATCTCTTTATTACTAAACCTATTAACTTTAAGTTCATAAATCAATGATTCTTCAAAGGACAATTCATGTTTATAAAGAAAAAGTGCTTTAAATAATTCCTCACTAATAACAAAAGATTCAACATCAGTATCAGCTGCAATAACATCTTCCAAAAATAAAGAATCATCTAAATCTATTGCACTGTTTATTGAAATTGCGTTATTTAATATCATTTGTTTATTTCTTCTACCCGCCTTAACCAATCTTTCCATTTCTCTTTTAATACAAATTAAAACATAAGTATAAAAAAGAGAATTATCTTGATCATAATCTTTAATTGCCATAGAAACAGCATAAAAACCTTCTTGACATAAATCCTCATATTCTATACCTATGTTCTTATTTTTACAATAATAATCATAAGCA
>JAGALD010000075.1 GCA_017625395.1 Bacilli bacterium
CCTTTTCAGACGATGTAGAAAGAGTAGTCTCTATACTAGATATTTTTGCACTAACATCGCTTAAAGCACTAGAATAACTAGAAACATAAGAACCAAATTCTTTACCATTCAAAATATTATAATATTGTTGATATTTACTATCCATTCTAACCTCCTTAAGCAGTTACGCTATCCTTTAACACTTGCAATCTATATCCGCTATAATCTTTTCTACAAGCGGCACCTGTAGTCATAAATCTTGATGTAGCAGTATCCATTCGTTCTACTTTACCATCCCAACTATCTATAATTAACAAATCTTTTTCTGTAAGATTTTCAGCACTTGTTATTCCGTTTCTAAATCCAACAACAGTAACAAAGTGTCTACTTGTACCTTGCTTATTACCATTAACTTGTAAAACCAGTGGACGTCCCTTCATAATCTCATCATATATTTTGTTAAGAACTGTTTGTTTATCATCATGAATAAAATCAGTAAAAGAGCCAGCATGAGCATAATTACCTGCTGATGCAGTATTAGTTCTCGTTCCTTTAAACATATCATAAGCATGAGAATAAGAAAAAGATAAACAAGAATCACCATACTTACTAGTATCCGCAGTTTGACTAACTTTATTACTAGAAACATATGAAGCATATTCCTTCAAATTACTTGCAGTTTTAGTAACAACCCAAGAACCATCCAACATATCAACAACAACTGTATTATTACCATATAAAGCTTCAGTTAACTTAGACTCATCAACTGTTTTATCATTAACTTTTTCCAAAATAACCTTTTCAATCTTTGACTTGCCATCTTCAGTGGTTACATCGACTTTGTCTTTATTTATTTTAGATAACAAAGCCTTTTGAATCGCATCAGATTCAGCTGTACTAACAGTACTTAAATCCTCATTAGTATCACCTAAAATCTTCTTCAATAATACAAGTAATGTCCCAGACATACTAGCATCTACTAAAAGTGAAGTCATATCAGCATTACCTTTAAGTTTAAATAATCTCTTAAGTAAAGCAATTGTAGTATTATCATCTATTTTAGTAATAAAATTACTTACATCACTTGTATTAATGCTAACAGTACTATTTATAGAAGTCATATTATCACTATTGTTATAGTTTGAATTACCTCCATTATTAGATGAATTATTATTATAATTACCTCCACCATTAACATTATTAACTTTACTTCCTACTTCTTCATCAACAGAAGACCACTGTGATTTATTCTTTTCTATAGCACTCTTCAAATTTTCACACGACTTTTCTAAGTTATCTAGTGCAGTTTTTAAAGTATTAAGTTGTGTACTAAATAAATTAACCTGAGTAAAAGGAGCAAAATCAACAAGAAGCTTATTTCTTATTTCCGAATTTAAACTCTCTATAGAAACATTCAATGTTGATATAACTTTATCATTTACATCAGAATCAAAACTAACTTTAGACATTATCAATTACCTCCTTACACAGTAAAATTACTTGCATTATTATCAATATCTTTGTTCATATCTCTTTCAGTTTGTTCATAACTATTAATAGTATTTGTCAAAAACTTATGAAAATCTTTAAATTTATCAACATTACCAGGGAATGCTTTTAATAATAACATAGCATAATTATAAAATTGAAGTTGATTATTTCCTTTCCAATTATCATTAGAACCATCTATTTGAGCCATATATTTCTCAATATTCTCATAACAAGTTTCAATTTCACTAATCTTTCCATTCAACTTCTCAGTAAGAGCTTTCATATTCTCACTGTTCATATACATACTCTTGCTCATATTATTCTACTTTTCCTTTCACATCAAGATTTTGAACTAATTCTTTTAACCATCTATTATCCTGCTCAGAATACATAAAAGAAATATCTTTAAGAACACGCCCAGCAACGTTAAGATTTTCATTTTCATTAACTTTCCTATTAAGAAAATCTATCAAACGATATATATATATACTTGAATCCTCACTATGCCAATTTTCATTAATAGATTGACAAATTTCTACAATGTCCATATATAAAGAATTTAATTTCTCAGTTTCTAAAACTAAAGAGTTTCCAACTTCAGACACCTTATCATAATCAACTTTAAAATACATATTATCACCTTAATTCATAATCTAATATTAGTATAACAAATAAACAATAATTGTACAAAAAAATCAAATATAATGTTCACTCTTTTACACATATTTTTTACACAAATACCTATTTATGTTTATACAAATCTAATATATCACTCATTTTTTCAAGTAATTCCTTAATATTTACATCAACATCCCAAACTGCATCTTCGCTTAAAACACCAGCTTTAACATTATTTAAAAGTCCTTGTTCATACTTTTCCTTATCAGCAAACCAATCAGGACTTCCATAATAAACATTAATAGCTTTTACATCTTCTTTTATCAATTCAAAATCAGCTAAAGCACTATCTAATCTTTCTACAATAGCAACTATCTTATCTAATTTTTCTTCATTTGCAACAATTCTATCTATCACATTATCACTTCTTTCAAAAATATTATCTTAAAAATGCAAAAAGCTCAAATAACTCGAGCTGTAAAATAAATAATAACTTTATTTTATTTTTTTATTTATAGTTTCCCTACATTCTAATATAGGTGTATTTATAAATATTCTTTTATTGTCATAATCTATTGTCGCTTCTGCATCATAAGGTATTATACATCTTGGAACAGAATGTCCAAAATTAACATTATATAAAACAGGCGTATTTATATCAGCAAATACTTTTTTATACACATCTTTATACTCTTCATAGTATTTCTCATCAATTGGTTTTCCAACTATAATTCCTTTAACTAAATCAAAAATATTTCTATTCTTAAATTCCATTAACATCTTTTCTAATTCTTCTGGTGATGCACTTAATTCACTTGTTTCTAAAAACAATATTTTTTCTTTCCATTCTTCCTCAGTTGGAAAAATATTATACTTTTCGTACACAGAAGGCTCATCTTCAAAAGTAGAACCTGTAAACGCATCATATATGCTTTCTATACATCCACCATAAAGA
>JAGALD010000013.1 GCA_017625395.1 Bacilli bacterium
AAAAATTCTAATTCAAGTAAGTTATCATTAATTTTAAACATATAAAAATCATTTTTATTAAACGAATTAAAACTATATATTTCCATATCTTCATTATTTAAAATACTTAATTTATCATTTTTATTTATTAATCTATAATCACCAACGTTATAGTATAAATTATTTAAATCATTTATTATAATGCTGTACTCATCAAATAAGAAATCGCTCTTTGTTATTATTTCAGTATCTTCATTACTAAATTTACATTGATATAAAGAAGAATAATAACAATTAACAGAGTCAAATCCTTCGATAGAGAAATATTTATTAGTTTTATAATTAAATGCATTAAATTTACCATTTGATGCTATAAGTATATGATCATTAAAAATATTTTTAATAATATTATTATAATCAGCGTTTGAAGAAATCTTGAATGGATTAAACGTTATTTCATCAAAAGAATAAGAAATTGATTTACTCTTGTTTTCAACATTATAAATAACAAATTCATGAGTATTATAATTTATAATTAAAAATACTTCTGAAGTAATACTGGTATCATCACCCTCAATAAAATATACTTTTTCATTGGAATCGAATTTATCAAAATAATCAATAACACTTTTTTTTGTTACATCATAAAATCCTATTTGGTCTCCATCTTTAAAAAATATGAATGGACTATAGCTAACTGATACATATTCATTTGCAATATTACAGTTATCAGTACGACAATTAATTGTGTGAGTTTTTATATTTGTATATTTATTCTTATCTGTTAAGGTACTTGTACTATAGAATTTTGTTCCCTTTAAATCATCCCTATATTCATATACATTTAATATGTATCCCTTATTATTAATATCATCATTTATAAACTCATTAACCTTAAGATTACCACTATTCATAAAAGTATAATAAACTGGAAAGAAAAATAGAGAGAATATAAAAACAAAAATTAATCTTGTTAAAAATTTTCCGGTTGTAGAATCCATTTTATTATTACCATAATACTTAATAGTATTAATTTTATTTTTATTAGTATCAAATTTATTATTCATTTTTAACACTTCCTTCATTATATATAAATAATACCATAATTGGACTTAATTTTCTCATACTTTTCTACAATTTAACCATTATTTTGACATAATGATTATGTATACTAATATCATGAAAGGAGAAATGATATTATAGAAATTAAAATTATAGGTGCAAATTGCAGTAATGGAATGAAATTATCTAAAATGGTAAATCGTGCCATAGAGGAGATTGATATAGAAAATATAAAAGTAGAGGAGATAGATATTAAAAAAAATACAAAATATGGAATATCAAATGCACCAGGATTAGTTATTAATGGGAAAAAAATAAGTGAAGGAAAAGTACTATCTGTCCGTGAGATAAAAAAACTACTACTGGCATAATAAAAGACTAGTTCATTCATTCAATGTGAACTAGTCTTTATTTATATTTTATCTAAGCTTTAGTATCCCAGTATCTGTATCAATATTATTAATATTATATAACAACAATACATTCTTTAAATTATGCTCTTTTATATAATCACTAATTGCTAGATTGTAATATCTAGGATCAATAACATGAACTTTTTTATAGTGATTAGCAAGCATAGGTATAAAAGAATTAGCAAAACTATCTTTTATTATTAAAATTTCTTCATTACTTTTAATCTTATTGTTAGTTATTTCAATTAAAGGTTTATTTGTGTTCAAGAAATATGAATATTTATCTTTCTCTTTTAAATAAGATTCTTCATATAAACTATTAGTAGTTTTATCTGAATAATTAACAGTAAAGTCAATATCCTTTAAATTAATTTTATGAATTTTATCTTTCTCTTGATTAGTTGTAAATACTTTTGAATACAAAGTACCTAGAAATTCATCACTAACCATTTCAATGTTAAATTCATCTAAAGTATAATAATCAATATTATTAGCCTTACAAAACTCTACATACGCAAAATATGCTCCAAAACTAGTCCAGTGATGGTCAGTCTTATAAAATAATTGATAATTATTTTTTTCATTTATAAGAGCATCATATATATCAATAGTATCTATATTTAAACTATTATAATAATAACCAATTATTTCCCTTTCACTAATATTTATGTTATATTTTGATAATAAATTTTCATAAATACTTGTAGCAGTAGGACTAAGCAGTATAGATATATTTAAATCTTTATTATTTTCCTTGAAATTATTAATAATACCAATAATTTTATCTAAATTCACGGGATTATCAAATCTATTAATTAAGTATCCATCATCTGCAACATAAACATTATTAATTAATTCTTGTAAAGACAGATTATATACTAAAGTTTTTAATGAAACAAAGTTCTCTCTAAGAGGAAAGTGATCTGTAAAATATGATTCGATATTTTCTATATAATCACCATTTAAAAGACTATCAAAAGAAAATTCAGGAAACTTTTGCAAATATCTAAATTCATTATCTGAAAATTCTTTTTTTTCATCTAATACAAACCAACAAGAAAAGCTTAATACTAATATTGATATTGTTATTGCAACAATTTTATTTAATTTTTCCATGCGTCACCTAAAATCTAAAATACAAGAATGGATTATAAGTATCACTTACTAAAAATGAAATAGTAATTATAAATAATACAAGATAACTTATAAACATAATTGTATAATAAATTCCTTTATTTTTAGATTTCTCTATTTTTTCTTTTACTAATTTAAAAAGTGGAGTAGAGAAGATTCCAGCAATTATAAATATAATTAGATAATTTTTTAAGAAGAAAATAAAATCATTTCCAAAAAAAGTACCATCTAATCCTATCATTTTTTTTGTATAATGAGTAAGAAAACTCATATCTTCAAAAGCAAAGATAAGCCATCCGATTAATATAAGAATAATACTATATGTATGTTTTAAAAAGTTTGGAAGATTTTCAAGAAAATTCTTTAATACAAATTTTTCAAGTAATAGAATTACACCAAAGTAAACTCCCCATAATAAATAATTCCAACTAGCTCCATGCCAAAACCCAGTTAAAAACCATACAACAAAAATATTTCTAATATTTTTTAATGTGCTACATCTACTTCCTCCAAGTGGAATATAAACATAATCTCTAAAAAATGTTGATAAAGATATATGCCATCTTCTCCAAAATTCAGTAATGCTTTTTGATATATATGGATAATTAAAGTTTTCTAAATAATTAAATCCTAACATTTTTCCAATCCCTATAGCCATATCACTATAACCTGAAAAATCAAAGAAGATTTGGAATGAATAGGCAAGTAATCCTAGGAAAAGAGTAAGACCAGAATAGTCAAACCAACTAGTAGATATTTCTAAGAATAATGCTCCCAAAGTATTTGCAATAATAACTTTCTTAAATAATCCTTCTAAAAATCTAACAAAACCATTTGCAAAATTATTTATTGATATTTCTCTATCATGTAACTCTTTATGAACTGTTTCATATCTAACTATTGGTCCAGCAATTAATTGTGGGAACATAGAAACATAACACATAAAGTTTAAAAAGTTTTTTTCAGGTTTAACTTCTTTTCGATAAACATCAATTGTATAACTCATAGTTTGAAAAGTGAAGAAACTAATTCCTATTGGAAGAGGTAAATTTAATAATCCTATATCTAAATTAAATAAACTATTAATATTTTCTATTAAAAAATCACTATATTTAAAAAATCCTAATAATCCTAAATTAACAATTATTGATTCTATTAAAATTAATTTTCTTTTTCTTTTATTATCAGTTTTCTTTAATAATAATCCATTTGTATAATCAACTATTGAAGAGAAGACCATTAATAAAATATATATTGGTTCTCCCCACGCATAAAATATTAGACTAAATATTAATAAAATAATATTTTTAACTTTAAATGGTACTAAGTAATATAATATTAAGAAAATTGGCAAAAAGAAAAAGATAAATGGAATACTGCTAAATACCATAATCTTTATCCTTTCTTTTATTAAGCTTGATTATTTGCTTTTATTTCATTAAATACAGCTTCATTATCACTTGAAACAATATAAATTAAATAGTCACCATATTCTTTAACAAGTCTATTTTTAACTAATTCATATTGATCTGGAAGATATGTTTTCCATTGTTCTTCTAAGTTTGTCATATATGTATCTAATTTTTCTTTAACAACATCTTTTTTTCCTTCAGCTGGTTTAACAATAATATATGTATGAGAATTTGTAATCATCATAGGCATTTTAATTAAATATTCTTCAACCATATCTTTTTCAATACCAAATTGTGTAGTTAATAAATCATCTTCAACTTGCATAAGTGCTCCAAAAATTGGTGCCTTAGCATTCTTAACTTCATTTAATAAATCTTTACTATTATCAGCAACAATATAAATTAAATATCCATCAACTTCTTCAAAAGATGTCTTTTCTTTTACATTTTTACTAGTAAGATATGCATCTACTTCAGTTTTAACAGCATCTTTTTTACCTTCATTTGGTTTTAAAATAAAATACATATTGTTAGTTCCTTCGTTAACAGAAACACTATATTCGGAAATGTTTTCTACAGTTAAATTGAATTTTTGTTTAAATTCATGTTCGTATACATCAACTAATCCTTCGATTTTTCCATTTAATAATTCACTAGCAGTAAGTCTATCAAATGTATTTCCTTGTAATGTATCAATCTTTGGTGCTAATTCTTTTAAATTAAGTGAAACTTTTTCACTTGTACATCCTGTAATCATAAAAATAGAACAGAATGCAAATAAACATAATAATACTTTTTTCATAATTTTTATCCTTTCATATTTTTAAAGCAATTAATTTCTTCAAATGTAATATAATAATTTCCTATATTAAGTATTGTTGTATTATTTTCATCCTTATAAATAGGAACATTTATTAAAAATTCATTTTCAATCTTTGAAGTTATTCCTATTTTTTTTAGATGATTTCCTTTTCCAATATTAGATTCTTCATAACACTTATTATTGTAGGAAAAATTAATTTTATCTTGGTTCATTCTCGATGATATCACTGCTGGAGCAATATTTCCACCATCATTTGTATTAATATTAAACATTATTATTAATGCAAATGATAGGGCAGGAACTAATAATTTTTTGGAAAGAGTAGCTTTTTTTCTCCTGCATAAAATATTTTCCAACATTACATCTTTTTGAACAGATGTTGGTTTAATTGCATTAAAAGATTTTATAATATTTTTATTCTTCATAATTTCCCCCTAAATCATCTTTTAATAAGTCTCTGCCATTTTTTAAGTATGTCCGAATAGTAGATTCGTTTTTATTAAGAATCTTTGCTATTTCCCTACTGTTATATCCTTCATAATAATACATGTATATAATAGTTTTATACTTATCTGGAAGTTTTAAAACAGAATTTAAAAGCTCTCTGTGAGGTGAGGGACTTTCAATTTCTTCAACCTTCTCAAGACCAGTAATCCTTCTATACCAGTGTTTTAATGAATTTTTACAAATATTAGATGCCGTAACAATTAGCCACGCTTTCAAGTGTTCGTAGTCAGTGTATTCTTTTTTAGATTCTAGTAGTTTAGTGAAGGTATTTTGTACAGCATCTTCTGTATCACTTTTATTTTTGTAATACATGTAACATACTTTATAAACAGTATCTACATACTTATTATAGACATCTATGAAATCTTCATCGTTATCAATGAGAAGACTCATAGTACCACTCCTTCCATATATAACACAATCGAAAAGGGGAAAGTGTTGAAAAAAAATTAATTTTTTTTCTGAATATTATTATATATCATAAAATATCAATTTAAAACTACATAATTTGTATCCTTTATTAACAAAAAAATATAATTATAGACGAATTTTAAATTATATGGTATAATTTGCCCTGTAATTTACTAAGTAATTAGGTGGTATTATGAAGAAAAATAATATATTAAAAGATAAAGTCAAAAGAATAAAGTCTCTTTTTAGAAATTTTAAAAGAACTTGGAAATTTGTCAAAGAAGAAAGAAGTAAACTTATAGTATGCTTAATTTTGTCTGGAATACTATGTTTGATAAGTGCAATTACTCCTTTATTATCTGCAAAATTACTATTAAATTTAACAGAAGGACTATTAGATAATCTTTTAAAAGTAGCATTTTTTATTTTAATAGTAGAGTTAACTAGAAACATAGGACAATTTTTATATGGAATAATTTTCAATAAATATATGATGAACACTGTATCGCTGCTTCAATATAATATTGCTAAAGAGACATTAAGACTTGAAACGTTTGAACTTGATAAAAAGTCATCAGGAGTATTTATTGATAGACTTAATAACGATTCTAGAGATATAGTCAATATATTTAATTCATTTGGTGAAACAATAATAGAAGTTGTTACTAATATAGGGGTGTTACTAGCAATATTTTTTGTAAATAAAATAATATTTATATACTACTTATTAACAATGATAATATTATTTATGTTAGAAAAAATGAAAATGAAAAAGTTTTTTGAAATAGATAAAAAAAGACGTAAAATACAAGAAAAAAACACTGGTATGGTTGGCGAACTAGTACGTGGTATTAGAGATATTAAAGTATTAAATTCTGAAAAAGAATTTCTAACACTTGCCAAAAATAAGTTGGATGAAGCAAATGATGAACGCTATAAAATGCAAAAAGTAAGACATAAATATACACTTATTGTAAATTCAATTAAAGATTTATCTAATTTAATATTTATAGCTCTTGGAATTTACTTAATTAATATAAATAACTTGGAAGCAGAAAATTTCGTTGTATTATATATGTATAAGGATAAAGTTCTAGGACTTCTTAGACATTTTGTAATAGTTGTAGAACTTATGAAAGAATTTAATGTATCAGCAGATAGAGTATTTGAAATTATTGAAGATGAAAAATTTTCAAAAGAAAAGTTTGGAGATAAAAAAATTAAAAAAGCTAAAGGAAATTTTGAATTCAAAGATGTATCATTTTCTTATACAGGAGAAAATCCAGTATTAAAAAATATAAGCTTTAAAATAAAAGCAAACGAAACTGTATCTTTTGTAGGAAAAAGTGGGAGTGGAAAGTCAACAATTTTTAATCTTATGAATAAACTTTATACAGTGGATAACGGAGAAATTCTTTTAGATGGAATAAATATTAATTCTTTAGATAAAGATTCTATTAGAAATAATATTTCTGTTATTACTCAGTCACCATACATATTTAATATGTCTATAAGAGATAATTTAAAAATTGTAAAAGAAGACATGACAGAAGAAGAGATGATAAAAGTATCTAAAATTGCATGCCTACATGATTTTGTTATGAGACTTCCAGATGGATATGACACTGTTGTTGGTGAAGGTGGACTAACACTATCTGGAGGAGAAAGACAAAGACTTGCCATTACAAGAGCACTTCTTAAGAAAACTGAAATAATTCTTTTCGATGAAGCAACAAGTGCATTGGATAATGAAACACAAGAACAAATTCAAACTGCGATAAATAACATGAAAGGAAAATATACAATTTTAATTATCGCTCATAGGTTGTCTACAGTAATAGATAGTGATAAAATTATACTTATTGATGACGGAAAAGTAATAGATGAAGGAAGTCACAACGAATTATTAAAAACAAGTAAAACATATAAAAAGTTATATGAAAAAGAATTAAGGTAGAAAAAGGAGGAGACTATGAATAATCAAAATACTATTAATGATATTAGAAGTAAAATTGATATTGTTGAGTTAATTGGTGAATATGCTCCTCTAGAACAAAAAGGAAGCCATTTTTGGGGATCATGTCCATTTCATAAAGATAAATCTCCATCATTAATGGTTGACCCACAAAAACAAACGTTTAACTGTTGGAGTTGTCATAGAAGTGGTAATGTCTTTAACTTTTACCAAGAAATAGAAAATGTTGACTTTAAAGAAGCCTTGAAAGCACTTGGTGAAAGAGTAGGAGTATCACTAACAGGTGGAATATCATCATTTGATAGTAGATATTCTAAATATTATGAAATATATGATTTATCAAGTAAATTTTATCAGTTAATGTTAAATACCGATAGTGGAAAAGAAGCTAAAGAATATTTAAAAAAACGTGGAATTGATGATGAAACAATAAAAGAATTTGGTATAGGACTAGCACCAAATGAGAAAAATAAATTAGTAAGTTATTTACAAAAGAAAAATTATGACTCGAATACATTAAGCGATTTATGGCTATTAAATGGAGAAGTAGATACATTTATTAATAGAATAATGTTTCCACTTGATGATAGAAATGGTAGAGTAGTAGGTTTTAGTGGAAGAATCTACACTGAAAGTAACTTTAGTAAGTATATGAATACTAAAGAAACCCCAATATTTAAAAAAGGAAGTTGTCTATATCACTATAAATCATCAAAAGAATATGTAAGAATAGAAAAATCTGTAATAATAATGGAAGGTTTCATGGATGTAATTCGTGCTAGTACAATAGGTGTTAAAAACACAGTTGCACTTATGGGAACAGCTTTAACTGATGAACAAATAGTATTGTTAAAAAAACTTTCATTAAATGTTTACTTATGTTTAGATGGCGATAAACCAGGACTTGACGCAGCACTTCATAATGGTGAAACATTAGAAAAAGCAGGATTTAACGTAAAAGTTATTTATTTAAAAGATGACGAAGATCCAGATTCTTATATACTGAAATATGGAAAAGAAAAATTTATATCTCTTATAGAAAACGCATTAAATTACAGTGATTTTAAAATTTCAAGATTAAAAATGGATATTGATTTTTCAAGTCCAGATGAATTAACAAAGTATATAGAAAATGTTTTAAAAGAAATTTCTTTAGTAGAAAGTGAAATAACAAGAGAAATAATGCTTAAAAAACTTGCAACTGAGACAAATGTGAGTTATAATACACTAGAAAAAAATTTAAATGAATATTTAAATGCAAAGGATTCTTCGTACATAAAACAACAAAATTTCATAAGCAAAGAAGAAAATATTAGAAAAGATAAATATACAAGAGCATCATTAGAATTCTTATATTATATGCTTATTAATCCTAAAGTTATAAAAGTATATGATAGCAAAAAATTGTATTTTATCGATTCGAATATGAGAAATCTAGCAGGAGAAATTAGTTATTATTATCATAACTATGGGGATATCTTAATTGCTGATTTTTATACTTATTTAAATGATAAGAAAGAATTATTAGTAGTGTTTGAAGAAGTAATTAAACTTTCTTTAGATGAAGAAATAAATGATTATGTAATAGATGACTATGTTAGAGTTATTAGCGATTATAATGTGAGGCAAGAAATAGTTCGCCTAAGAGAATTGATGATGAAAGAAAGCGATGAACTCGAAAAAGCCAAAATTGCAGAAAAAATTAGACTACTGAGAATTGAGGAGTGAAATCATGATTGAAGAAATTAAAACTATCGATGAAAGAAAGAAAAAATTAGTCGAAGCAGGAAAAAAACAAGGTTACGTAACATATGAACAACTGGTTGAAGAACTAAAAGGATTAGAAGTAGATAGTGATACACTTGATGATTTATACAATACTCTTGTAGAAAATAACATTGAAATAATTAGTGAAACAGCAGATAATTCTACAGATGATGAAGATCCAGCTGGATTTATTGTTGAAGATTTAACGATGTCAAAAGACATTAAAATAAACGATCCAGTTAGAATGTATTTAAAAGAAATAGGTCGAATTAACTTGCTTACTACTGATGAAGAATTTGAGTATGCAAAACTTGCTGAACAAGGTGACGAATATGCTAAAAAAATGCTTGCAGAATCTAACTTGCGTTTAGTTGTAAGTATCGCAAAAAGATATGTTGGTCGTGGAATGCTTTTCTTAGACTTAATTCAAGAAGGAAACATTGGACTTATGAAAGCAGTAGATAAGTTTGATCCTGCTAAAGGATATAAATTTTCTACATACGCAACTTGGTGGATTAGACAAGCAATAACTCGTGCTATTGCAGACCAAGCAAGAACAATAAGAGTGCCAGTTCATATGGTTGAAACAATTAACAAACTTGCTCGTGTTCAAAGACAACTTACTCAAGAATTAAATCGTGAACCAACAGAAGAAGAAATAGCTAAAAAACTTAATATTACTGTTGATAAAGTACGTGAAGTATATAAAATCTCACAAGACCCTGTATCTTTAGAAACTCCAATCGGTGAAGAAGATGATTCTCACTTAGGAGATTTCATAAAAGATGAAAGAACTATGTCACCAGAAGAATATGCAACAGTAGAGATGTTAAAAGAAGAATTAACAAATGTTTTATTGACATTAACAGATAGAGAAGAAAAAGTATTAAGATTAAGATTTGGTCTTGATGATGGACAATGTAGAACTCTTGAAGAAGTAGGACAAATCTTTGGAGTTACTCGTGAAAGAATTCGTCAAATAGAAGCAAAAGCGTTAAGAAAATTAAGACACCCATCTCGTTCAAGAAAACTAAAGGATTTCTTAATTGATTAATATAAGTAATAGATTAAAAACAGTTGCGTCTCTTGTTTTAGAAGATAATAAAACAAAATCATTAATAGATGTGGGATGTGACCATGCACTATTAGATATTTATCTTTTACAAAATAACGATAATTTGAAAATAGTTGCATCTGATATAAATAAAGGACCACTAGATAAAGCAAAAGAGAATATTACCAAATATTCTTTTTTAGATAAAATAAAATTAATTCTAAGTGATGGAATATCTTCTATAGATGACACTATTGATACTGTTGTAATATCCGGTATGGGAAAAGATACTATTTTAGAAATACTAAGTAATGATAAAGAAAAAACTAAAAATATAGAAAAATTGGTAATCTCATCTAATAATAAATTTCCAAGTTTAAGACAAGATATATGCGCTCTAGGATTCATTATTGACAAAGAACAAATAGTATACGAAGATGGAAAATTCTATATAATTATAAGGTTCATTAAAGGAAATAAGAATTACACTACAAAAGAAATTTATTTTGGACCATATCTATTACAAAAAAAAGATTCTTTATTTGATAAGTACTATAATTATCTATTAGAAGAAAAAAAGAATATTTTAAATAATATTCCAAAAGAATATAAAGATAAAAGAAATAATATAGAGATGGAAGTAAAAATGTTAGTTGAAGAAATAAAAAACTAACATTTTTTTGTTGTTATAAAAAGAAAAATATTACATATATTCTAATAGAAAGGAATGATTTTATGCATGAGATAGTATCTTTTTCAAAAGAAATAGAATTTAAAAATATGATTAATAAAATAACTTCTATTTCTTTAGAACATACATTAATGCTTGAAAATGGTTTTAATATTAGGGGAGACTTCATTGTATCAGGAACGTATAAAATGACTGCAGCAACAAGATTAGAAAATGATTTTTCATATAAAATACCTGTAGATATTGAAGTTGATGATAAATATGATTTATCGAATCTTATAATAGATATTGATAATTTTACATACGAAGTACTTGATGAAGAAGTTTTAAAAGTTAATATTGACTTACTTTTAGACAAACTAGAATTGAAAAAAGAAGAACAAGTAAGAAAAATAGAAACACTAGAAGATGAGGTAGTTAATGCTGAAGATTTATTTTTAGAAATTGATGATAAAAAAGATTTAACGATATTAAATGATGATGATATTGAAATACTTGATGTTGAACAGGCCAAAAAAGAAAATATGCGTGATGAGGATAATTATGACGATGAAGTAGAAGATACGTTTAAAAAAATAGAAGAACAAAAAGAAGCGGAAGAGATTAATTTGAATAATATAAATGTTGAAGAACAAACATCTGAATCTAATAAAAAAAGCCTAGAAACAGAAAATTCGCCATCCCTTTTTGCAACATTTGATACCTCACAAGAAACATATTCAACATACACAGTTTATATAGTAAGGGAAAACGATTCACTAGATGAAATAATGAATAAATATAAAATTAGTAAAGAAAAACTAGAAGAATATAATAATCTAAATGAAATTAAAATAGGAACAAAACTAATTATTCCTAATATAAAAGATGAATGATTTAAAAAATATAATTTCTAAATATAATTTTAATGTTAATAAATATAAAAAAAAGGGAAATCTTCATATTTTAGATACAAATAAAGGAGTATTTTGCTTAAAAAAGAAAAAAAGAAAAGATATTAGTGATGTACTAGCTTATTTAAAGGCAAAACAATTCAATAATATATTAGAATTTTTATCAGATGAAGATGATGAATATGAAATAACAAGATATATACAAGAAATAAATTTATTAGATGAGGATAAGGCAATGGAAGCGATTTACTTAATAAGTATGCTTCATAATAAAACAACTTTCTATAAAAGCATTTCTCTTGATGAAGTGAAATGCTTTTATGAAAAACAAACAGATAATATTGCAAATCTAAAATCATATTTCGATAATTTGTGCTATATCTTTGATGAAAAATTATTTATATCACCAAGTCAATATCTGTTTATAAGAAATATAACAGTTTTATATAATGCATTAGATTACAGTAAATATTACATTGATAAATGGTATAATATAATGAAAAATAAGACGACTAAAAGAGTAGCAATGAATCATAATAATTTAGATTTATCCCATGTAATATCAAGTGATAATACATATTTTATAAATTGGAATAATGCAACAATAGATGTTCCAATAATGGACTTATATATATTTTTTAGAAATAATTTTTTGAATATTGATGTTTGCGCATTATTTGATGTATACACCTCAAAATATCAATTATTAAAAGAAGAATATTTTCTATTGTTTTCACTGTTATTAATACCATTAAATTTTGAATTTATAGATTGTGAAATAGAAAATACTAAAATGGTATATGATAATTATAAATATTTATCTACAATTCTATCATTTGTATCAAAATATGATTTGGAAAATAATAAAGAGAAATGCTACTAATTCCATAAAAAGGATTATAGCATTTATTTTTGTTGTAATAAACATGAGAATAAATGCTTGATAAAAAATTATTAATATAAGAAATAACAGTAATGCAAGATACAATAAACTACATCTTCTTTTTGCTTTACATATGTCACATCTACAAAAAAAGTTATGTTTTTGTGGTTTAAACATATAATCACCTATAATATTTTATGTAATAAATTAAATGTTGTTTTTAAAATATTTTAAAAAAATATATTCTATGTTATAATCAGTTTAAGATAGGAATAGGTGACTTATGAAAAATAAAGGTTTTACTTTAATAGAATTAATAGGTGTAATAATTATTATGGGATTACTAATCATGATAGTATTTCCTGCAACGGTAAAATTAATGAAGGATAATGATACTAAAAAATATGGTTATTATTATGATTTAGTAGTAGAAGCAGCAGAGCTTTATGCTAATAAAAGAAAAGATGATTTAGGAGGAGTAGAAGGAACAGGATGTATTGATGATGTCACATTGTCTGATCTTATAAAAGAAGACTTAATTAAAAAATTTGAGGATGAAGAAATTACATGTGGAAGCCCATCAGAATTCGTAAATATTGAAGATTTAGGAATTATTGCTTCAGACTATGTCGATGTTAGAATAAAAAATAATAAAGGTAATATATCAAGTGAAGTAAGTCTTGTATGCGTTAAAGGGCGTAAACTAGTTTATAGTAATTTAGTTGAAAAAACTGGAACTTGTAGTAAATATGTAGCTGTTGCTAAAAATACTTTAGTAGAGCAAGTTGCCAAAATAGCTAAGACAACAGATGATAACGTTAATTATTTTGTAGCTGGAAATACTAACAATAATTATGTTTGGTATTCAGGAAAATTGTGGAGAATAATTGGATATAATAAGACAGATAAAACAGTAAAACTTATAACAGATGAAGTGGTTTCTATGGTTTCATACGATGTTGCGTATTCAAATTATTCTGAAAGTAATATAAGCTACTGGCTTAATAGTGAATTTATAAAATCATTAAAAAATCCAGATGTTTATCTAGTAGATTCAAAATGGAACTTTACTACAGTAACAAATACAAATAAACCTGCTAATACAAACTTAACAACATCTAAAGTTGGACTAATAAATGCTTATGAATATAATAAAATAAAAGGATTCTTAAATATCAGTCAAAATTGGTGGCTATTATCAAGATATTCAAATACAAATGCATGGTATGTTAATTCATCTAATACAGCAACAAATAATACTGTCGCAAACTTCTATGGAGTAAGGCCATCAATCGTATTAAAAGCAAATATTTCATACATGACAGGTAGTGAAGGTACAAAAGAAAATCCTTATAGACTTGCAGGAGACAACAGTGCTAATCCTGGAACAAATCTTAATACAAGATATGCAGGAGAATATGTAAACTTCTCAGGTAATAAATATAGAATAGTAAGCACAAATAAAGATTATACAAGATTAATATTAATGAACAATTTAAGCGTTGGAAACATCCAATACCATTATCAAAATGATAACTACAGTGCAATGACAACTATCGGTGCATTCTTAAATACAAATTGGTATCAAGAATTATCTGAAGAAGAAAAAGCTAAATTATTTACTGCAGATTTCTGTACTACAAAAATTTTACCAACAATAAGCCAAACAAAAGCTTGTCCAAACTCGGATGTAATTAATGTTACAGTTGGACTTCCAAAACTTGGAGATATGTTCACAACAGCAAACAGCAGCGGAGAATATTGGACATTAAGCCCTGCAGATAGATTGGAAGAAAAGAAACCAAGAGTTAATGTTGTAACACCAAATGGAATAATATCACAAAAATATATTGAAGAAGTATCTGGAATAAGACCTGTAATTAATATTTCAAGTAATGTAACAATTAAAGGTGGAGCAGGAACAAACGAAAGTCCTTATATATTAAATTAAGAATAAAAGTTAGAAATATAAAGACGTTTTCTAACTTTTCTTATTTTAAAAATAAATATATTTACAAAAAGTAAAAAAAATATTATAATCACATTAATTACTTTGAAGTTGAGGAGTATATTATTCTAGATTTAAAGAGAGTTAGTGTTTGGTGAAAACTAATATTTTAGATAATAGAAGGTAGCAACTGAGTTGAATTCTTAAGTAAATAGAGAATTCCGTATACCTAGCGTTAAAGGTTTGAGTGCGTGAATTTATTCACGAAGTAAGGTGGTAACACGAGACTAGCGTCCTTATATGTTAGTCTCTTTTTTTATTGTAGAAAGGATTGATTTTATGTTAGAAACAAAATACAACCATATAGAAGTAGAAAAAGGAAAATATGATAATTGGAAGAAAAAAGGATATTTTAATTCTTATGATTTATCGAAAAAACCATATTGTATAGTAATACCTCCTCCAAATGTAACAGGAAAACTTCATTTAGGACATGCTTGGGATACAACATTACAAGACATACTAACTCGTTATAAAAGAATGGATGGATATGACACATTATGGCTTCCAGGAATGGATCATGCTGGAATTGCAACACAAGCTAAAGTTGATAAAAAGCTAAAAGATCAAGGAATTAATCCAAGAGAAATGGACCGTGAAGAATGGCTTAAAGTAGCATGGGCATGGAAAGAAGAATATGCTGAAAATATTCATGAACAATGGGCTAAAATGGGACTATCGCTTGATTATGATAAAGAAAGATTTACACTAGACGAAGGACTATCAAAGGCAGTTAGAAAGGTTTTTGTTGATTTATATAATGAAGGACTAATTTATAGAGGAGAAAGAATTATTAACTGGGACCCAGTTGCAATGACAGCTCTTTCAAATGAAGAAGTAATATATAAAGATGATGAAGGAGCATTCTATCATTTAAAATATATGATTGAAGGAGAAGATAATTATCTAGAAGTTGCAACAACTCGTCCTGAAACATTATTTGGAGATACTGCAGTAGCAGTTAACCCAGAAGATGAAAGATACAAAAAATATATTGGAACAAATGTAATACTTCCAATCGTAAATAAAAAAATACCTGTAGTAGCAGACGTTCACGCAGATCCAGAATTTGGAACAGGTGTAGTTAAAATAACTCCAGCACATGACCCTAACGACTTTGAAGTAGGAAACCGTCATAACCTAGAAAGCGTTGTAGTAATGAATCCAGATGCAACAATGAATGAATTTGCAGGAAAATATAATGGAATGGACAGGTTCGAGTGTCGAAAAGAATTACTTAAAGACTTAGAAAAAGAAGACTTATTGATTAAGATTGAACCAATGACGCACAGTGTTGGACACTCTGAAAGAACAGATACAGTAGTAGAGCCATATCTATCAAAACAATGGTTTGTAAAAATGAGACCACTTGCAGATAGAGTATTAGAAAATCAAAAAAATAAAGATACAAAAGTAAAATTTGTACCTGCAAGATTTGAAAAAACAATGAATCACTGGATGGAAATTACTTATGACTGGTGTATTTCGCGTCAACTTTGGTGGGGACATCAAATACCTGCATGGTACAAAGACGATGAAGTATATGTTGGACTTGAAGCACCAACGGGTGATGGTTGGGTACAAGATACAGACGTTTTAGATACTTGGTTTTCAAGCGCACTTTGGCCTTTCTCGACATTAGGTTGGCCAGAAAATACAGAATTACTTGATAGATTTTATCCAAACAACTGTCTTGTAACAGGATACGATATTATACCATTCTGGGTAAATAGAATGACTTTCCAAGGATTACATTTTACAGATAAAAGACCATTTAACGATTGTTTAATTCATGGACTTATTCGTGATAAAGAAGGCCGTAAAATGAGTAAATCACTAGGTAATGGTGTAGATCCGATGGATGTTATAGAAAAATACGGATGTGATTCACTAAGATTTTTCTTATCAACTTCAACTGCACCAGGAATGGATTTAAGATATGATGAAGAAAAAGTAAAATCAACATGGAACTTCATTAATAAACTATGGAATGCTTCACGTTTTGTGTTAATGAATCTTGAAGGATTTACTGAAAAAGATTACACACTAGAAAATCTAACAATTTCTGATAAATGGATTTTAACAAAATTAAATAATTTAATAACAAAAGTAAGAAAACATATGGATAAATATGAATTTAATGTAGTAGGTACAGAAATTTATAACTTTATTTGGGATGATTATTGTGACTGGTACATAGAGCTTTCTAAAGTAAATATGAATAATACTACAAAAAGTGTTTTATTAAGATGCTTAACAGATATCTTGAAACTACTTCATCCAATGATGCCATATGTTACAGAAGAAATCTACGGAATGCTACCAATTAAAGATGCTGAGTCTATTATGATATCAAAATTCCCTAAAGCAAACAAAAAATATGAATTTGATGATGAACAAGCTGAAATGGAAAAAATCATGAAAGATATAGTAAGTATTAGAAATTTAAAAGCAAGTAATAATATTACTAAAAATTCTTTTGTTAAATTTGAGTGTAGTGAAGAATTAAAAGATATCTATGTATCACAATTAAAAATAAAAGATGAACAATTAGAAGAATTTGATTCTAAAGATATGTTAAATTCAAATTATAAATCAACAACAATTGATATAACATATTATTACAAAGGAGAAGAAAATAATTCAAAAGTAGAAGAAGAAATAAAGAAACTTGAAGAATCTATTGCAAGAAGAAAGAAACTTCTAAGTAATGAAAATTATGTTAATAAAGCTCCTAAAAATATTGTAGATATGGATAGAGCAAAACTT
>JAGALD010000076.1 GCA_017625395.1 Bacilli bacterium
AGTAGAACTTAATCCTGAAAAAGATATAGATAATAAAACTTTAACCATAGCAGAAACACTATTGGAAAAACTGATTAACGAAATAAAATAAACGAGCCATATAGCTCGTCTTTTTTATTAAACAATATCAGTCTTTGAAATAATTTTAAATTTATCTTTAGTTTTTAAATAAATCCCAGTATGTTCTTCATAATATTCATCAATAAACTCTTCTATTTCTTTTAAATCAACTTCATCTATTTCTAACTTTTTAATTTTATCAATTTCTACATAAAATAACATTCTTATAAGCTTAATAACACTAGATCTTACCATTTTTTCATTTGTATAACAATTCCTACAAACATACCCATAAGATGATGCTGTTATAGTAACAATATTTTGATTACTACCACAATTACTACAACAATCAATACTTGGTCGAACACCAAGATATTCCAAATATTTAAGTCTAACAATATTCATCAAAATATTAGAGTTAAACCTCTCATCTATCTTATTTATTGCACTAATAAAAATATCATAAATATCACTAATCTCTTCTTTTCTCATTCGTTTCTGATCAATTACTTGACTAGTCAAATCAACCAAAGAAAAAGCACATACTTTTTTAATAAAATCTCTATAATCCATTATAATATTTTTAAATATTTTTATTATAGAAACACCTATTAAAGTAGAAATCCCATTATCTTTATATTTAATATCAAAATTAGCATAAATTAACTTATTACTAGCTTCATGAAATGTGCTTTTAGGTTTTCTACAACCTCGAGACATAACACTAATAATCCCATATTCTTTAGTAAAAACCTTCAATATTTTACTAGACTCACCAAATAAAGTCTCACCTATTATTATTCCTTCCAACTTCATTATTGCCATTATCAACACTTCCTAGACTTTTTATGAATAAATAATACTTAATATCTCCAGTTTTTTTAAAAATTTCCCAAAGAATTTTTTCCATAATCATCACCATTAATATAATGGCTTATTTTTAATTATTTAATTCATTTAATCCCAATTCATTTAAATATTTTTCTTTTTCACGCCAATTTTCAATTGTTTTAACATAAGTTTTTAAATTAACTTGTTTACCAAGGAATTCTTCAATATCTGCTCTTGCAAGTGTACCAACCTTCTTAAGCATACTTCCTTGTTTCCCAATTAAAATTTTCTTAAGATTATCTCTATCAACAACTATTAAAACTCCTATTTCAATATATTTTTCATATTCTTCATAAGACTCAACTACACATGTAACTGTATGAGGAACCTCATCTTTAGTAAGCCTAAGAATCTTCTCTCGCACTACTTCCGCAATAAAAAACTCTTTACTAATATTTGTTACTTCTTCTTCTGAATAATACATAACGTCATCAGTCAAATATTTCTTTATAGTTGAAATCAAATCCTCAATATTATCATTTTTTAAAGCTGAAATTGGAATAATTTCACTAAAATCATATATATCTTTATACTTATCTATTATATTCAAAAGCTCTCTTTTATTAACCTGATCAACTTTATTTAATATTAATAAAACAGGCTTATTTAAATCTTTAATTTTATTTAAAACAAAATTATCTCCTTTACCAAAAGGCTTTGTAACATCTACTAAAAACAAAATAACATCAACGTCTTCTGTCATTGTATATGCTTTCTCATTCATATACGTACCAAGACGATTAACTGGCTTATGAATACCAGGAGTATCAATAAATACTATTTGTGAATCTGAATCATTATATATACCTTGAATAATATTACGAGTTGTACCACTAACATTTGATGTAATAGCAATTTTTCTTTCTAAAATAGAATTTAATAAAGTACTTTTTCCAACATTAGGTCTACCAACTATACTTACAAAACCACTTCTCATTGTAAATCCTCACTACCAAAAGGATATGGACATAAGTCTTTAACTAAAAGAGTTACACTATCACCATTTGGATTCATACAAGTAACTTTAGAGTCTTCTCTAAACAATTCTGAAATAACTTGTCTACATGCAAAACAAGGCATACCAATTTTTTTATTATCACACATAACATACAATTCCTTAAAATCATATCTTTTATATCCATTACTAATTGCATTAAGAATAGCACTTCTTTCAGCACAAATACCAGAACCATATGCTGCATTTTCTACATTAACACCAACAAACTCTCTTCCATCATTCATAACTGCAATCGCACTAACTCTAAAATTAGAATATGGTGCATAACTATTATTAAGTAAATTAACTAACTTCTCTTTCATACTACACTCCTACATCATTTCAATTATTTTTGGTACTAAAATTAAACACGCATTAACAATAGATATTAAGATTAAAAATACAACTGCTCCTGCAGAAACATCTTTAGCAATTTTTGCTAAAGGATGCACATTAGGCATTGCTATATCGATTGCCTTCTCAATAGCAGTATTAACCATTTCAAATGAAATAACCAAACCACTTGATAAAAGACATATACACCATTCTATATTAGAAAGTCCAAAAATAAAACCAAGTACAATAATAATAAATGCTAAAAGAGCACCTAATTTAATATTTCTCTCTTCTTTAAATGCATATATAATACCAATAAAACCATATTTAATACTTTCAAAAATATTTTTATTTTTAAACTTTTTCTTACCTTTCAATGCCATAGCGAGATAAAACCTCCTCTTGCTTTTTAAACATTTTCTCTTCATCATCTTTTTCCATATGATCATATCCTAACAAATGCAAAAAGCCATGAACAGCCAAAAAATACAATTCTCTTTTAAAAGAATGACCATATTCAACACTTTGTGATCTAACTTTATCTATTGAAATATAAATATCACCTAAAACTCTAATATCAGTCCTATTAAACGATTTATCATCTTCTAACGCAAAACTAATTACATCAGTAGGCCTATCTATACCCCTGTATTCTCTATTAATTTCATGTATCTGTTCATTATCTACAATAATTACATTATAAATAATATTATCTAGTCCCTCATCTTTTGCTACTTGTAATAAAAACTCTTTTAATTGTGGCAATTCTTCTAACTCTTCTAAAGTTTCATTAAATACTTCTATTTCCATAAATACCTCCTATGCCATTATAAATATAATACTCATAATAACACTAACCAAAAGCAACAATGCTACACTATTCAAAAACCAACTACTTCTAAAAATTTTAGGTAAACAATTATATAAATTATCTAATAATACATATACAAAATATCCAAGCATTCCACCCAAAACATTAAGAATTATATCATCAACATCAAAAACTCTTCCAATTGCAAGTTGTGTTACCTCAATAGAAAAAGATGCTAAAAATATTAAAAATATTGTTAATAAAAAGCTCTTACCAGATGAATATTTTCCTACAAAAAAACCATATGGCACAAACATAATCACATTACCTACAATATTTTTAATAAAAAGTCTTCCCCAAGGTTTATATCTTAATATCTCTACAAAGGGAACAAAATTATTTCCAGAGGACATATTAATATCTTGACTAGTAACTACTTGGAATAAACAAAGTATATACATAGCAAAGAAAAACAATAAAATTTCTTTATAAAATACAAATTCACTTTTATGTTTCAAAAGATAAGAAACTCTTACAGACACTAATAAAACCATGGAAATAAAAAGCGTTGGCCACGTCATTTCCAATACAGCTTTAAAACTACTGTAAAGAGATTCTATCATATAATCACTATCCTTCTTCAATAGAAAAGTATTGAGATGAAGAAATATTTTCATAAACTTTAAAAAATACTTCTGTAACTATTGTACTATTATTTATAACAGTTTTCAATTTTTTTTGAGAGATAATATATTCATCATCAGATAACTTTTCATTAATTTTTTCTCTTGCTAATTTAAAAGCAAATTCTTCACTAATTATATTATTAACCTCATCACGTACATTTAACTCAATTTCTTTATTATAATTTATCGAAAACATACCAAAAAAGTCCTTAAACAATAAAAACTCTTCAACTTTCTTATGCTTATACGAATCAAACTCAAATAAATTTATATCATTATTTAAAAATTTAATATTAAAAACATTCTTTTTATTACCAGTAACACTTTCTTCCTTATAACTAATTGGTAACTCCACTTTTACAGTATACCAAACCTCAGCATAAACCTCTCCTTCAGCAGAAACACTATCCACCACTTCATCATTTTTATAAATATTACCACTAATAATTATGTCTCCTTCTTTAACATAATCATTTACCTTTCTAACAACTTCACCATTAAGAGCAACAATTTTCATAATAATTCCAGGCTTTTTTGCAACAATATGTTTAACATTATCTTCACTCTTAATATTATTCAATATTCTTTTCTCTACTCTTACTCTATATTTTGTACCAATTCTTTCTATTTCAATCCATTCAATAGCATCTTTATTATTATCTAAAATTTTCTTTTTAACTTCTTGTATATAATCATAACTTTTAACAAAATCATACTTTTTTATATCATTTATTGATAATTCCTCTAAAATTAAATTCCTAATATAACTATCATTATGCACGATTTCAATATCAAAAATAAAAAAAGATAATAAATAAACAAAGAAAAATCCAATTAAAGAAGATAAAATAAAATAAAAATTATCTTTCAAAAACTTTTCAATATTCTTTAAGCCATATAAAGATACAACTTCTATATTATAACTAGTCTTTATTTTTTTTATCTTATCATAGTTTTTCTTATCAACCTTAACATAACATTTATCACCATTAAAATAAATCTCCTCAAAAAAAATATTTATTTTATACAACATTTTTATAAACCTTTTAATATCTTTTCCAGATATTTCTAATTTATAATAACTAGTAAACATATTACTCACCCAATTCTATTGAACAAAAAACACCCATAATCAAAAGTTCATTTTCTAAAAGTTTATTTATTGAAAGATTCCTACCTCTAATAATAACCTTACCTACATCAGCCATAATTACAATTTTTTCATCCTCCATAATTACAATTTCTTTAAAATTAACTATATTAATCTTATTCTTCCAAATATTTATATAAAATTCATTATTTCTCACATAATTAACAATATTCTTTAACATAGGCATCACCTATTAAAAAGTATTATTTAAACAAAAAAAAAGAACTAATTTGTTCTTTTATAAATTTGATAATTTATCTTTTATTAAATTACTTACTTCCTTCATATCTGCTTTTCCCTTAACTAAAGAAGTAACTTCTCTCATTATAATTCCCATATCTTTAGCACTAGTAGGATTTACTTTGGCAAATACTTCATCTAATATTTTATTTAATTCTTCACTAGATAGTTGTTCTGGTAAATAACCTTTTAATATTTCTATTTCACTTGCAACTTTATCAGCCAAATCACTTCTTCCAGCTTTAGAAAATTCTTCATAAGACTCATTTCTTTGTTTTATTTGTTTAGAAACAACATCAATAAAAAGTTCATCATTAAGTTCTTTCTTATTATTAATATTTTCTAATTGAATTGCCCCTTTTACCATTCTTAAAACACTAAGTTTTAATTGATCTTTTTCTTTCATAGCATTAACTATGTCTTTACCCATTTGTTCTATTAAACCCATAATTTCATCTCCTAATTAAATTATATCAAATGAAAAATAAAAAGACTAGTAACTAGTCTCTATTTGCTCTATTTCTTTTTTGAGCATTTTTGATACCTGCTTTTTTAGCTTCTCTTCTCTTATCTCCTGGTTTTACTGCAAATTCTCTTTTCTTGCATTCAGAAGGGACAGATTCTCTTGCCAATTTTTGTTTTAGTCTTCTTAAAGCCATATCTAAATTTCCATTTTTTACTGGTACTTGGACTTGTGCCATATTCTTCTCCCCTCCTTCCGTCATTTACTAAACAAGATTATAGCATAATATATATGTCTTTTCAACAAAAAAGTACTTTTTTTTCAATTTATCTACTTTTTTTTGCTTTTGTTTTTATTCTAGCACTTGACTCTATTTCGTTATTTTCCATAAAATCACTAATTTCCTGAGAAATTTCTTCTTCTTCTCTTAAAACTTGATTATGTTTTACTGAACCATCTGAAAAAATCCTAACCTTTTCTTTTGCTTCTGTTAAACGAGCATCATAATGTGACATATACTCATCTATCTTATCAAGTCTTGAAAGTTCCTTATGATACCTTCTCGTTCTAAAAGGATGTAAAAGTTTGTTAAAACAAGAATCAGTAACTAACAAATTAATTATTGCAGATCTACGTTCACCAAGCTCATCTAAATAAACTGATCTAGCACTATATATATCCATATTATTCTCCTAATCATTATCTAATTTTTCCATCAATTTCAATAGGTATTCTTTTTGAAAGCCTTTTTACATCATCAGAATGCCTTTTAACACTAGCTAAATTTTTCTTAAGCAAAAATCCCCACATTCCTGTAAAAGCACCATACATCAAAACTCCTGGCATAGTAGGAAAATCCTTTGAAATTGCTAAGCTAGCCCCACCTGCAACTAAATTAGTTAAAAAACCAGTTACAGATATTCCAGTTAACCTTTTTGAAAATTTTAAATCTATTTTTGCATTATAATAGTCCCTTAAAATATCTTCATCTAATCTATCAAAATCATTTACTTCCATAAAATCATTCATAATATATCCCCCTAAAGACTATGTGATTATATCATAAAATAAAGAAAAAGTCAAAAAAAGAAGTCCTTTAGACTTCTTGAATAACAGTTATAACCATTGGTTTACATTCTGTTTCTTTATAAAAGTATTTTCCTAATTTATCACGAACATCATTTTTTATATTTGTATAATCAACTTTTTTATTATCAAGTTCAATATTTTCTTTAATAACTTCTAAACATATTTCTTGAGTCTCTTTTATTAAGTCACCACTTTCTTTAACATAAACAAATCCTCTAGTTAAAATCTCAGGACCAGCTAAAATCTCTTTAGTTTGTCTATTTAAAGTACAACTTACTATAACAATACCATTTTCACCTAGCATTTCTCTATCTTTTAATACTAAGTCCCCAATGTCTCCTTGACTTTTTCCATCTATTAAAATTTCATCTATTTCAACACGTTCAATATCTTCTGTTAACTTTCCATCAACAAATGTTGCAACATCACCATTTTGTTTTAAAATAATATTTTCTTTTGGAATTCCTAGACGTTCTGCAATTTCAGCATTCATAACTTGATGACGATATTCACCTTTTACAGGAAAATAATATTTAGGATCAATCAAATTAATCATAAGCATTAAGTCTTCCCTTGATGCATGATGTAGTAAATGTTTCTTTGCACTAAGTGACACAGCATTAACATCTTTTTTAGCAATTTCATCCATTACTAATGCAGTTCTTCTTTCAATTCCTTCATATGGAGGTTCGGTTATAAATATTGTATCTGTATCTTTTAACTTAATATATTTATCAAAACCTCTTAATATTCTTTCTAAATTCATAAAAGGCTTTTCTTTTTCATCAGATATAAGTACTACAACATCTCTATCATTAATATTAGTTAAGTCCCCAATTTGGTTTTTATCAAACTCTATATAACCCATTTCAATAGATTTAGTAATAATATTTTGTAAATTTTTTCCCATTATTACAACTTTACGTTTTGTTTTAGAAACTTCACTTAAAATTTCTTGAACTCTATAAATATGTGCAGTCATAATAGTAGCAATAATTCTATGTTCATTTTTTTGTAAAACATCTCTAATAAACCCAGTTACACGATTATTAGGACTTGTATGTCCTTCTTTTTCAGCATAAATAGATTCAGATAACAAACATAAAACACCTTGTTTCCCAACATAAGCAAGTTTACCTATATCTGTTTTATAAGGTCCCATCATTGTTGAATCAAACACGAAGTCTCCAGTATAAACAATAGCACCATCTTTAGTATATAATACATAACATACAGCATCAGGAATAGAATGTGTCACACTAATTGGAAATATAACAAGACTTCCAAAAGTTAATTTAGAATGTGGTCTAACTTCTTTCAAATTAGTAGCAACAACATTACTTTCTTCTAAATCTTCTTTTAAAACTTCCATTGTAAATTTAGTTGCATAAACCGGTAAATCTGGCATATCGTATAAAATATCTGCCATAGCACCCATATTACTATCATGACCGTGAGTTAAAAATATCCCCTTTATTTTACTCTTATTTTCTTTTATATATTTATAATCAGGTAAAATATAGTCAACACCAAGCATCTTATCAGTAGCATACTTAAGACCAGCATCAAAAATAAAAATATTATCATCGACATCAACTACATACATATTTTTACCTGTTTCGTTTAGTCCACCTAAACTAAAAATTCTTATTTTACTCAAAATTTTTCTCCTTTCTATAACATCTTTAAGAAAATACTTTCCAATTATATCAAAATGTTTAAATAAATACAATAATTATTTCAAAGCAAGTTTAGTTAAAGCATCTTTTGCAGCTTCTTGTTCTGCTTCCTTTTTACTAGCAGCAACTCCACTACCATAAACAATATCATCAACCTTCACAATAACAGTAAAAGTCTTATTATGAGCAGGTCCTTCTTCCCCAACAACTTCATAAATCAAACTTCTTTGTTCAGTTTGAACAAACTCTTGTAAAGCAGACTTATAATCACTAAAAAAAGTAATTTTAGGATCTTCAATATACGGAACAATAATAGATAAAACAACCCTTTTAACTTCATCAAATCCAAGATCCAAATATATAGCACCCATAAAAGCCTCAAATATATCAGCAAGTATTACCTTCTTATATCTTCCTCCATCAATTTCTTCACCATGACCAACTTTTATATACTTACTCAAATTTAAATCTTTAGAATATTCATAAAGAGCATTCTCACAAACGTAACTTGCACGAAGCTTTGTCATATCTCCTTCTTTTATTTCTAAATTTTTAAATAAATAATCACTTACTACAAGTTCTAAAACAGCATCCCCTAAAAACTCTAATCTTTCATAATCGCTTTTCAAATGATTCTCATTTACATATGAAGAATGTTGAAACGCAGTTATATAATATTTATTATCATTAGGTTTTATCTTTAATAAATCAAATAATTCTTTCATACAATCACCTTAACTAATTATAACAAATTAAATAAGTCAATAAAATAAAAATATTACATTATTGATTAAATATTTATTTAATAGTAAAATAATAATGGTGATGGTTGGTGATTAGATGAAGAAAATATTAATATATTTTATTAGACTTTATCAAAAAATACCATTTAATAGCCATTATAAATGTAAGTTTCAACCGACCTGTTCAAATTATGCCATCGAAGCAATAAAAGAATATGGAAGTATTAAAGGAACTTATTTATCTATAAAAAGAATACTGAGATGTAATCCTTTCAATGAAAAATATGGATATGATCCAGTACCAATTAAGGAGACTAATAATGAAAAAAGTTAAATTATTTTTACTAGGGGTTTTTGGTATTATTCTTTTAACTGGTTGTGATTTATTCAAAGTTGATACAATGGAAGATATTAATATTATTACAACAAGTTATCCATTAGAATTCGTCTTAAAAGAATTATATGGAGAACACTCATTAGTAAAATCAATATTTCCTGATGGAACAGATATATCAACCTATGAATTAAATGACAAATTATTAGATAATTATAGTAAAGAAGATTTATTCGTTTATGTAAGTTTTGGAAATGACAAAGATATAGCAGTTGAATTACTTGAAAGAAATAAAAAATTATTATTAATAGATGGAAGCCTTGGAATGAGTCCAGATTATATTGAAGAACTTTGGTTAAATCCTTCTAACCTACTAATGGTTGCCCAAAATATAAAAAATGGATTAACAGAATATATAAGTAATAACTATTTAATTAAAGAAATTGAATCAAACTATGAAGAATTAAAACTAAAGTTATCAGAACTTGATGCTGAAATAAAAATAACTGCAGAAAATGCAACATCAAAAACAATTGTTACTGGAACAAAATCTCTAAACTATTTAAAAAAATATGGATTTAACGTTATATCTTTAGATGATGATAATAATTCAATTGATAAAACAGTAAAAGAAGTAACAGAAATGATTAATGTAAGTTCAATTAAATATGTATATACATTAGAAAATGAAGAACTAAACGAAACAGTACGCCTACTTTTAGAAAACAACGCATCATTAAAAGAAATAAAATTAAAGAAGATAGATAATATCACTGATGATGAAAGAAACAACGGTGATGACTACTTTAAATTAATGAATTATAACCTAGAACAAATTAAAAAAGAAACATATAAATAAGCCTATGTATAAATACATAGACTTTTTTTTAACGTTTTTTTACTAACCTATTTAAGGTTGGATGACCAACTCTACTAGGAAAACCAGGAATTCTTTCTAAAGTATAATTTTCTGCTATATGAAATACTGTATCCTCAAGATATTGATTATCATAATTTTCCGAAAAAACCATTGTATCAAGCTTTTCTAAAAGTTCTTTTTCATCAGTAAGTCCCAAAATATCAACAACATTTCCTCTTGCATATATTTTCTCTTCCATACTTATTCCATTCTCTAAAAAAGCTGAAAACCAAGAACCAAAAACAAAATATAAATATATATACATTAAACTTTTTTTATCTAAATTCTTTGAAAAAAATCCATCTTTAAAATATTTAGAATTTTTAGTAGTTAATTGATAGTTACCACGAGGATTTTCACCAGTAACATTACTAGAAACACAAACAGCTTTATAATTATCAATTTGCAATCCATCATAGTCTATAAGTCTTATATCATTATCTCGAGTAACTAAAATATTAGATAAAGTGCATAAATCAGGAAATACAATATTAGGTGACTCTTTTACAACATCTTCTATTTTCTTATAAAGATTAGCAATCTCAGTTAAATCCCTAACACCAGACTTAGACATTTTAAGTAATTGTTGAAGAATACCAACCCCATCTACTTTATCCATAGTATATCCTTCTACCTGCCAAAAATCAGAAATAGCTGCTCTTTTAGGTACAACTATTTCAGGTCTATGAATTCTTTTATCAGCTTCTAATATCTTAGGAGCCATTTCAATAGAAGCACCATTCAAAATATATAAATATAAAGGAGAAAAGACTTTTAATAAATCACCATCAGGCATTTGATAAATCAAGGAAGTCTCCCCAGAATGAATCTGTTTAGCATTTGATAATAACTTTCTTGTAAAAACTTTTTCCATACAATCCCCCTATTTTCTTAATTTCAACTTTCTATAAGAAATTCTCTGCCCATTAGGCGCCACACTACTTTCAAAACCAACTGTATAATTTGACTTTATATCTAAAACATCCTGACCAATATATTCATCATCATTATGAGAAAAAAACATATTTTCAAGTTTAGCTTCTAATGATGTTCCACTTAATCCCTGCAACTGACAAATCCCTTTCAAAACCATTCTTCTATCATTTTCATCTTTTAAAGATGCAATATCACCTAAATTAATTCCAAAAGTTATAAGTACATAAAGAAACGCTAAACTTTTTTTATCTAAGTTTTTTGTAAAAAGTCCATCAACACAATACTTTTTATTATCAAGAATATCATTAAAAATTCCATCAGTACTTCCACATAAATTAAAAGAAATTGAAGAGCTCATATGTTTACCGGTTTGCATCCCATCATAATCAATTAATCTTATCCCTTTAGGTGATATAACAACATTATCCAAACTACATAAATCAGGAAAAACAAAATCACTTGATTCCCTAACTATTCTTTCTAATTTTCTATAAATCTCAGTAATCTCGTTTAAACTTAAAAACACTTTTGCATGCTCACGTAAACTTTTACCTTCTACATAGGGCATACAATAACCAGTAAATTCACCACTAGGCAAATAAACCAACGAACTAGGAGAAACTATCTCTTTTGGAAGAATAAAAGTTTCTGAATCACTAATTTTCTTTTCAATGTCAATACCACCGCTTTTAAGACCTTCTACATAGGTTTTATCAAATTTCTTAAAACACATTTGACCTTGTTTACCAATTCTAGATAAAGTAGTTCTATCTTTATCACTAGACAAAGTATACAATCTACTAGATATATCACTCAAAATTACCTTTTTCATACCAATACCCCTTAAATCCCGCTAATTATATCATAATATTAGAAAAAAAACAAGACTATTAGCTAGTCTTAGTAATAATATATAAAGAATTTTTTGAATAAAATGCATAAAAAACATCTTCCAACTTAACCTTTTTGTCAACAAGAACTCCATTTAGCCAATTAGAACTTTTATTAATTCTTCTTAAAGTATCAAAATCAATCTTTCCATCTAATATTAACGCCAAAGGATATTCACCTACTCTTTTATCATACTTAGTAAAAACTGACAAGGTTCCATTGTTTTCTAATATCGCAAAATCAACATCTTCAATAGTCTTTATCTTTTGTTCTCTTAATTGAGTAAGTAAATCATCTAAATTATATCTTTGCTTTATCATTTCTTTAAAATTAATTTTCCCATTACTTATAATTACAGAAGGAACTCCATCAACAATATTTCTAAACTTATTAGAGCTAACAGAAATCATAGATAAAATAAACTGAATAGCAACTAACAAACAAATTGGAAGAATAGATAAAAATATACTTTCTTCTCTATTATCAATAGAAATAGCGGCAAGTTCTGCAATTAGTATTGAAACAATCAAATCAATTATCCCAAGTTGACCTACTTCTCTTTTTCCCATAAAACGATAAATTAAAGTGATAATAACATAAAAAACAAACGTTCTTACCAAAACAGTAACATATTCCATAAAATCACCTCATTTTATTATGTAAATAGGAATTATATTTTATACAGAACATATATTTTATTAGGTGAATTTATGAAATATTTAAAAACTTTAGGATTAATATTAATAATTCAAATTATTATAATTTTATTAGCATCAACGCTTTCCTATTTTGACATAATAAACAATACAATAAATAATATAATTAAACTATTATCAGTATTAAGTTCCTCTTTTATTGGAGGCATATACATTGGAAATAAAAGTACAGAAAAAGGATATTTAGAAGGAATTAAAATAGGTGCTCCATTATCAATAGCAATGATAATAATTTCTATTTTTCTTTATAAAAATAATATAAATGTATGGAAAATATTATATTACATATCTATTTTATTACTTACAGTAATAGGAAGTATAATAGGAATCAATAAAAAAGAAAAGCATAACTAAGCTTTTCTTTTATTTTATATAAACTTTAATTTATTTTTTTTAATGCTTGTGCAATTTGATCAGGACAAGAAGTATTTTTAAAACCACATTTAATTCCATCTAAAAGAGAAATAACCTCATCTTTTTTTCTTCCTTTACATAATGCTGCAATTCCCTTTAAATTTCCGTTGCATCCACCAGTAACTTCAATGCTATCTATTGTATCATCTTCATTTATTACAAATTCAATTTTTTTTGAACAAACACCACTTGGTATATATTCATACTTCATTATTACTACCTCTTTCTATTTCTTTGAATTATATTTTTCTAAGAATTCATTACCATATTCTAAGAATGAATCATTCTTAATTGCTTCTCTTATCTCTTCCATCATTTTAATTAAAAATCTAGTATTGTGAATAGATAAAAGTCTACCACCAAGTGATTCATCACAAGTTACTAAATGTCTAATATATGCTTTAGTAAAATTCTTACACGTATAACAGTCACAATCTTCTTCAATTGGTGTAAAATCTTCTCTAAATTTTAAATTTTTCAAGTTTATCTTTCCATAACGAGTAAAAGCGTTACCATGTCTTGCAATTCTAGTAGATAAAACACAATCAAACATATCTACACCTCGTTTAACACCTTCAATTAAATCAACAGGATCCCCTACACCCATTAAATATCTTACTTTATCTTCTGGCATATATTTAATAGCATAATCAATCATCTTATACATAGTAGGTTTATCTTCTCCGACACTTGTTCCACCAATTGAATAACCATCAAAATTCATCTTAGCAGTTTCAATAGCACTAAACTTTCTTAATTCTTCAAATTCTCCACCTTGAACAATTCCAAATAAACTTTGATTTTCATTTTTGTGATTATCTTTACATCTTTTTGCCCAACGAAGAGTTCTTTCAACAGAATTTTTCATATAATCAAAAGTAACAGGATATGGAGGGCATTCATCAAAACACATTGCAATATCACTATCAAGCTTATTTTGAATTTCAATACTTTTTTCAGGAGTTAAAAATAATTTTAAACCATCAATATGACTTTTAAAATGTACACCTTCTTCAGTTATATCCTTGGGTTTTGCCAAAGAAAAAACTTGAAAACCACCACTATCAGTAAGAATAGGTCCTTTATAGTTCATAAATTTATGAAGACCACCTGCTTTATCTATTAAGTCCTCACCTGGTCTTAACCATAAATGATATGTATTTGCTAAAATAACTCCAGCATGTGCTTCATATAACTCATCGGGTGTAAGCATTTTAACAGTAGCTTTAGTCCCAACAGGCATAAACATTGGAGTCTCAACAGTACCATAATTTGTCTCAAGTGTTCCATATCTAGCATTACAAAAATTGTCTTTGTGTATTAAATTATATTTCACTTTCACTTAAATCACCTTATGCTATTATAACAAAATAAAATGATATTGTAAAACTTTAAATTATATGATAAATTTAAATAGAATATAAAGAATAGAGGTTTAAAATTATGAAAATTGTAATGAAAATTTTATCGGTTCTATTAGTTCTTTCAATGGGCATAATAATAATAGGACTAAATTTTGATCTAGGAGATACTTTCGAAAATCTAGCAGGACAAATATTACTACTATCATTAGAATGTATATTTCCAATAATAATAATAGCTGTTGCATGCTTATGTTTACAGAAAAAAAATGAAGGTATACTAATGAATACTATTCTAGCAATAGAAACGGTTGCAATAGTACTTGCAAGTGTATCTGCATTTTTACCACTATACGATATTAATGAAACACTATATAACATAATAAATACTACTAAATCAATAATATCAACTGTTAATATATATATTCTTTGCTTTTCACTTCTAAGAATTGTAAATCCAAACAACTTAATTAGTAACATTACTCAAAAAACAGGATATATTGCTCTATTAGTAAATATAGCTTTCCAAGTATGGTTATGGATTAAAAAAGGGCTTGTTGATGTATTGCCAAATGTTTATGGTCATGATGGTTTTGACTTTGCATCTATCGCTGAAACATCAGAACTTGTAGCAAAAATTTACTTAGCATCTTTTATTGTCGTACTATTTGCAATTATACTTACTTTTATTACAAATCATGCGTTTGAAATTGATACAATAGATGTAGATCAAGTAGATTACGATGAACTAAAAAAACAAGCTGATAGTATCGCACAAAATAAATTTAATGACATTTATTCCATAAGTCCAAATAACAAAAAAGAAGAACCAAAACAACAAGTACAACCTACTCAACCAGGTGTTATGAATATAAATAATCAATTAGGAGTAAATAGTAATGTAGGACAAATTGAAAACAAACAAAATGGACCAACAACAAGTTTTGTGGATAAAGCAATTCCAACATCAAATGGACCGGTTGTAAATAGTAGTCTAACACAAAATACTATGCCACAAAGTGAATTCAATGCTTCATCTAACCAAACAAATGGACAAATACAAAATAATACAATGCAACAAGTAACACCACAAAATACACCATTAACCCCTGAACCTACACCACTACCAGTAAACCCTATGCTAAATAACAATCAAATGAACACACCAAGCCCATTAGCACAAGCATTAGGAAATGCACCACAATCACAAAATCAAACAAATAATACAACAAATAAATTTTTAAACTAAAAAGAATCGTTTACTTACGATTCTTTTTTTCATCTTTTAAATTTTGTTTCATTAATTTTTCTATTTCTTTATATAACTTATTATTAGCCTCTTCAAGAGTCATATCTCCAATTTTAAATGGTTCTCCAAATCTAATAGTCAAATTCTTACTTCTAAACTTATAATCACCAGTCAATCCAAAAGGAACTATTGTAGCATCAGTCTTTTGTGCCATAGAAACAGCACCAAATTTAAATGGTAATAAAAATTGTTCTGTTTTATTTCTAGTACCTTCAGGAAAAAGCCCAATTGCTCCATTATCTTTCAATACATCTAAAGCCTGACTCTTAGCATTTTCATCTTTAATACTTCTATTAACTGGAATGCATCCTGCCATTTTGAAAAACCAAGCTAATTTACCATCAAAATATTCTTTTTTTGCCATATAATGAATAACCCTTTTAGTAGACATTATTATAGGACATTGATCATATACATGCTTATGATTACCACATATTAATATTGGACCATCTTTAGGTATTTTCTCTTTTCCAATAACTTTTGGACTATAATACAAATTAAATAAATGACCTAAAGTAAATCTAAAAAACTTATACCCCAATTCAGGTAATTTCTTTTTCTTACTCATAACTATTCCTCTTCACTTTCTTCACTTAATTTTCTAAAATCAACTTTTCCAATTAAAGTTTTTGGAAGCGATTTTCTAAATTCATATTCATAAGGAAGTGAAAACTTAGATAAATTTTTCTCACAATGTTCTTTAATACTCTTCTTAATAGATAAAGAATCAGTATAATCATTTTTTAATACAATAATAGCTTTAGCTACTTGAATTTTATATGAATGAGGTATTCCAATAACTGTACATTTTAAAACTGCTTCATGTTCTTCAATCACATTTTCAATTTGTTGAGGATAAACATTATATCCAGAAGAAACAATCATACGTTTTAATCTACTTTGATAAAATATAACACCATTTTTATCCATATAACCAAGATCACCTGTATGTAACCAAACATTACCATCAGAATGCACTTGTAATACTTCATTAGTCTCTTTTTCATTATCCAAGTATCCCATCATAACAGTAGGTCCACATACACAAATCTCACCAATCTCACCAACCGGTGCCTCTTCTTGTGTATGAGGAATAACTATCTTAAAATAATCACCTGGAAAAGGAATACCAATACTTCCTTCAATATTATAATCATCACATGCTAATGCAGTAGCACCAACACTTTCAGTCATTCCATAACCTTGCATAATCTTTTCATTACAATTATGCACCTTAAGAAAATCATTAACTTTCTTAGCAAGTTGAACTGTAAGAGAATCACCACCACAAACAACATATTTAAGGCAAGATAAATCCAACTTATCATTATTAGAATTTAATAAAGCTTCATATAATGTAGGAACACCTGCAATTACTTGAGGTTTATTTTTTTCTAAAAGTTTATCAAACTTTTTAGCATCAAATTGAGGAAGTAAATTAAGTGTCATACCTAAATATAATGGTCCATGAATAGAAACTCCCAAACCAAACCCATGGAATATTGGCATAATCGCTAAAACAACATCTCCTTCTTCAATTCTTTTTAATACAAGTTTAATTTGCATTGCTAATGAATTAAAGTTACCATTTGAAAGGACTATCCCCTTAGGAATACCAGTAGTACCACCACTATGTAAAATTACAGCAGGACTATCTTTATCCGTTTCAAATTGAATCTTTCCATGATACATACTACCTTTTCTTAAGAAATCATTCCAATAAATATACTCCCCCTTAAAACGAGGTTTCTTAATTTTTCTACTTTTGGTAACAATATATCCAAGTTTCATAAAAATAGACATTGAATTACCAGCAGATACTACAATAGTCTTATAAACATCAGTTTCCTTTATAACATCTGCAACTTTCTCATAACACAAATCAATCATAACAAGCATAACACTATGAGTAGATATTAAATAATTTTTAATTTCTTGCTCACTAGATAAAGGATGTATCATATTAGCAATAGCACCTATTTTATTTAATGCATAAAAACTAATAATACCTTCAGGAGTATTAGGCATACAAATAGTAACAACATCACCTTTTCTAATACCTTGACATCTAAAAGATTTAGCAGCTGCATCAATTTGCTTAACAAAATCTTTATATGTTACCATATGACCAAAATAATTATATGCAACTGTATTACTATGACAAGAAACAGTACTAGTCATAAATTCATAAATAGACCCTTCTGGGACTTTCATTTTCATCTCATCATTTTTATAAAACTTACTCCATGGTGCTTTAGGTTTTGTCTTTATACCAAAAATATTTAAAAAACTCATAACTATACCTCACTATCTTCTAACTTCTCACTAACTAAATCCATTAATCGTTGATTCTCCACATCTAAATTAGAATCTTTAATCTCTAACGGTTCAAAAAAAACAATCTTAACACTTTTCTTAAATAATTTATATTTACCCTTTATCACAAATGGTGCAATTTTTGTATTTGTATCATGAGCCATTTTAACAGCACCAATTTTAAAAGGTAATATAGTATTCTCACTTCTATTAAAAGTTCCTTCAGGAAAAATACCAATAGCCATATCTTTATTTAAAAAATCAATAGCTTTCTTAAGAGACTTTCCATCCTTTTGTCTTCTATTAACAGGAATTATTCCCATATATTTAAATATATATTTTTTAAATCCTTTATATAATTCATCTTTTGCTAAAAAATGAACACATCTTTTAGTAGATGCTATCAAAAGAACACAATCAAAATTATTAGTATGGTTTCCTGCAATTACAATTCTACCACTCTTAGGAATATGTTCTTTACCAATTATAGTAGGCCTATACAATACCTTAAATAAAAAAGTAAGAATAGGTCTAACAATTCTATAAAATAAAGGATCTTTTTCTACTACATCCATATATATCCTCCATTAAAACCTCTTTTATTATATCATATTTTATACTTTTTCCAAATACATAATAACATTTCAAATAAAAAGAACACAAATAATAATAAGCTCTTATATCTTAAACAAAAATAAATAAAAAATTATCTAATATTTCGAATATTTACTAAATTGTTATTTGAATCAAACTCTAATTTAAAAGTTTCAAGATAATTCCAACAACCGTCAAAAAAACTCTCATCATTAAAAAAGCATTCATCAAAGCTTTTTATATCACATAATTTCATTAAAAGAAAAAATATTGCCGTAGAATGAGATACAACAAGAATTTTTCCACCTTTAAATTCATTTAAAATATTAATTAAAGAAGAAAATAATCGTTCACTAACCTCTTCTCTATTCTCACCATTTTTAACTTTATAATTTGAATCAATAAATTGCCTATATTCAAAATCACAAGGAAGCTCATCCCAAGATTCAACCCCATGAATTCTCTCATTTAATCTTTCATCAATATTTACTTTCAAATTATTTTTATATGCAAAGTATTTAGCAGTAGACATTGCTCTAACATAGTTTGATGACCACACAGAGCTCAAATTATCAAACTCTTTATTACATGACCAAGACTCTGCCATCTTCTCTCCATTTATACTTAAAGGTGATTTCTCATTCTCTATCAAAAGAGATTCACTAGTATTTTTAATTCCTCTATGTGCCTTAAATGGCTCACTATGTCTCATTAAATATATAATCGTATTCATATATTACTCCTTCAAATATCATTATCTATTTTCTCACTAAATTCTTTATCAAGCTTCTCATCACAATCACATAACTCAACTTCATTATCATCTTCTATTTTATCTTTCAACATATCTAGACAATAATTTTCTGCAACTTCTTTTTTTTCTTTCGAATTAAGTAAATTATATAAGGCAAGATTTCTCCAAAAAGCCATAAATACTCTCCTAATTATATTAATTAACGCATATATAAATTATATCATAAAAAAAGTAGAATCAACATTCTACTTAAATTTAATTGAATGTGTAATAAACACAAATACCTCTTTCCATTCATTCATATACTTTTCTGTACAATTTAAATTAATAGTTTTTAATATGCCATTCTCTTCAAATAAAATCATATTATTATAAATATTAGTATCAATTGCTAGAGATACAAACTTTAAAGTATATAATCTCTTCCCTTCTACTTCAAAACTCTCACTATCAACATCATACCCCATTTTAACAAGCAATGATTTAATCACATTTACGTATTCTGCTGCACTTGACC
>JAGALD010000077.1 GCA_017625395.1 Bacilli bacterium
ATGGGGCGAAATATGGGGATCGAACCCATGCATACCGGAGCCACAATCCGGCGTGTTAACCACTTCACCAATTCCGCCATCTCTAAAAGACTACTCTATCTTATCAATAAATTTAAAAAATAGCAAGTATTTTTTTTATTTTGGACATTAACCCATACGATAAATCATAAAACACATACATTAAATTGAGGAGGATTTATGAACAATTACAATTACTTTGATACATTTAACAATACTTTTTTACCACCACAAATGTCCAATTATGACAATTATAACACTATGAATTACATGTTATTTGGTCCTTATGAAGGATATATTAAAGGAAACATGTTTAGAAATTTATACGAACAATATAAAAACTATCAACCAGCACCTATTACTCCAATGAATGAACAAGAAGAAGCATTACTCAACCTAAATCAATTTCAATTTGCTATGCACGAATTAAACCTTTATCTTGACGTATTCCCAAATGATGCAAATATGATGAATCAATTCGTAACATTTAGAAATAATTACAATAAACTATTATCAGAATATGAAAATAAATATGGTGCGCTTAACATTAATAGTACATCATTAAATAGCATACCATTTGGATGGTCTAGTACACCATGGCCTTGGAACAGGAGGGAAAAATAATATGTGGCAATATCAAAAAAAATTACAATATCCAGTCAATATTAAAAGAAAAGACTTAAGAATGGCAAAATATTTAGTAACACAATACGGTGGTTCTAACGGTGAAATGGCAGCAGCACTAAGATATTTAAATCAAAGATATACTATGCCAGACGAAAAAGGAAAAGCACTTCTTACAGACATAGGTACAGAAGAATTAGCACATATCGAAATAATATCAACAATGATATATCAACTAATAAAGAACGCAACTCTTGAAGAACTTGAAGCAGCAGGGCTTTCAAGTCACTATGCAGAACACAATAAAGCATTATACCCAACTGATGCCAATGGTGTACCTTTCACAGTTACATATTTTGCAACAACAGGAGACCCTATTGCAGATCTTTATGAAGATATGGCAGCAGAACAAAAAGCACGTGCAGTTTATGAAAATTTAATTGATTTAACAAAAGACCCAGACGTAATAGGACCTTTATTATGGTTAAGGCAAAGAGAAATAGTTCATTTCAACAGATTTAAAGAATTATGTGAATATTATAAAAGTAATAATCTAAAATAAAAAAGGAGAAAATCTCCTTTTTTTAATCTTCAAAAAAATCATCAAAATAAACATCTTTACTTTCAATATTTTCTAAATTCAAATCAACAGTTGGACGAGATGAAGCATCTTTCTCCTCTACTAGTTCTACTTTATTAGAAGATACATCAGAAATATTGTTTTCATTATTTGAAACATTTTGATTCATATTAAAGCCAGTAGTTAAAGAATTACTATTCTCGTCAAAATTGTTAGTTCTTTCTAATGAATTTTGATTTGACAAATCAAAATCATTTCTAGCCCTAGTATTAGTTTCTAAATAGCTATTAGTAACTTCCTTATTTTGATTTGAATAATTATCATAACTATTATTACCACCTTGAAAATGTTCATCACGATATGATTCTTCTCTTCTTTGATCATATCCATTATCTAAATATCCATCGTCTCTTGGTAATCTATTTTGCTCTGGATATGGATATCTATCATAATTATTCTCATTATTTCTAGAATAATCATCACGATATGATTCTTCTCTTCTTTGATTGTATCCATTATCCAAATATCTATCGTCTCTTGGTAATCTATTTTGCTCTGGATATGAATGTCTATCGTAATTATTTGAACTATTTCTAGAATAATCATCGCGATATGAATCTTCTCTTCTTTGATTATATCCATTATCTAAGTATCTATCATCTCTTGGTAATCTATTTTGTTCTGGATATGGATAACTATCATAATTATTTAAACTGTTTCTAGAATAATCATCAGGGTATGAGTCATCTCTTCTTTGATTATATCCATTATCTAAATATCTATCATTTCTAGGTGGCATATTACGATCAAATGCCTCACCAGAATTGTTTGCCATATCTAAAACATTATCAGAACCGGCATTATTTCTAGTTCTCGGATCTTGTCTATTATCATATCTTCTACCATTATCATAAGGTCTATTATTACTATCAGAAAAACTTATAAATTTATTAACTTCATTTTGAGGAATTTTTCCAGCATTTAAATCATTAAAGTTAATAAAATTACTAGAGTCATTATTATTAGAATAATTGTTAGAACTGTAATTTAAATCACTACCATTATCAAATCCTGATAAAAACTTAGACGACTTAGATCTACCACCATTATCATTATTAAAATTATTACCATTATTATTATTATTATTTAAATCATTTGAAACAAATGCATCATTTAAAAAACTATTTAATCCAAAAGTATCACTTGGTTTATTTTGTTCATAACCATATTCTCTACGTTCATTTACAAATTGACCGTCTCCAGCACTAACAACATCACCAATAACAGGCTTTGAATGAAAACTTGAACTAAACCCAGGTAAATCTTCAACAAGTTTACCATTACTAATACGCATATTATCTGTCAACAATTGACCAAAAATGTCAACAGATCCATTACCAGAATCTTGCTCTTCATTTGTAGAAGAATCAGTATCATACATAGGAGCACCAAATAAACTTTCATCTTTAGTACTTAAACCACCAGGCATTCTATTAACTTTTTCTTTATTAAAGATACTATCAAAATTACTTGAAGGTGATTTTTTTGAATTAAATGCATCAAAATCATTAGAATTATTAAACACAGAATTACGTTTCTCCTCTTCTACTACTTTTTTTTGTGAATTTCCACCAAATAAATCAACTTTTCTTGAATCACCATTATTAACATAAGAATTTCTATTATTTGCATTATCTATCTTATTAAAAACACTATCACCAGCATTATTAACAAAATTATTATTTGGTCTATCTATATATCCATCTAACATTAAAGAATTCTTGTTATTATCAAATTCCTTAACAACTAAATTATCAGATTTATACTTTTCAACTTCGTAATTAGAGTCCTTTTTATCAAGCGTACTAGCAATTGGAGCACCTAACAACAAATCATTTGTACCACCAGGTTTCAATTCATTAGTAACTGAATATCTAATAGGAATATTAGGAGTTGATACATCATCCTTAGAAATAACACCTATTTCAGAAGACAAAAGTAAATTATCAAGATTCGTAGAATCTTTTTTTTGATTAAATTTGTCATTAAAACCTTTTGACACTGAAGTAGAACCTATAGTTGCAAACTTGTTTGCATTTTTCTTGCCTAAAATACCTTTAACAGGTCTCATATCAGAAAGTTGTTTTTTATCAACAAAATCTGGAGAAGACTCTAAATTTTTAAAAAAATTACTATTACCTAAATTACTATTATTAGACATTTTCGTATCTGCTATAATGCTATTCCCAGAATTTTGTTCATATCTTATAGGAGTATTATCTCTTCTCCACTCTTCTACAGGTTTCATTCCCTTTTCTTCTAACAAAATATCATTGAATTCCGTATCAAATCTAGGCAATTCTTTTCTAATAACATCAGGATAAATATTTTTACTATTTTCTATTGCCTTTCTTACATCAAAAATATCCATGTACTCTCTATTATCAAAAACAGTGTAAGAAAAAGCTTGTTTCAATAAAGTTAAACATACATCAGGATATCTTGATCCAAGTGCAAATACTCTCTTATATTCACTAGTTATATCTACTAAAAAGCTCATAATTCTTTCTTGAATAAACGGAGTATATTTCATCTTTCTTCCTGTTTGTTTTTCAAATTTAGGAAGTGTTCCCATCATAATTTGAATCGTTTCTTCTCTTGTTGGTTCTGGAACTTCAACTTTTTGAAAACGTCTAGTAAAAGCTTTATCTCTTAAAATATACCTTTCATACTCATCACTAGTAGTAGCACCAATAACTTTAATACTACCACGACCTAAACCTTCTTTAAATATGTTAGCAAAATCTAAAGAAGACGAATCTGTTGCACCAATCAACATATGAATTTCATCAACAAAAAGTATAACTTTATCACGAGTCTTAAGTTCATCAATCATTTTTTGAACTTTACTTTCTCCACTAGGCATAGTACCAAGTAAAGACGCAGTTTTTATATTAATTATTGTATAACCTTGTAAAGCTTCAGGAACTTCTCCTCTTTGCATCCTATATGCAAGTCCCTCTACTATAGCAGTTTTACCTATACCAGGTTTACCAATCAAAATAGCAGATTTTTCTGGAGTCAAAAGAATTAACATTAACTCTTTTATTTGTTGATCACGACCAATAGCAGGGTTTGTTATGAACTCATTAGCAGTTACATCTTCACCATATCTATCTAGCACACTGAAATTAGATTCAAATTCAACTAATCTATCATCCATAAACAAGCCTCCTAGTATTATTAATTATAACACATTAATTATAAAACAATAAAGAGATATTTATAAAAAAGTCAAATAAAAATAGATTGCAAAAAAACAATCTATTATTTTTTAAATTGAGAGTTATAAAGATCTGCATAAAAACCATTTTTTTCCATAAGATTTTTATGATTTCCTTGCTCAATAATATTTCCATCTTTCATAACTAATATAAGATCTGCATTCTTTATTGTCGATAATCTATGAGCAATTATAAAAGATGTTCTACCTTCTGTAAGCTTATCCATAGCTTTTTGAACTAATTCCTCTGTACGAGTATCAACAGAAGATGTTGCCTCATCTAAAATTAAGAACGGTGCATCTTTAATCATACCACGAGCTATTGTTAAAAGTTGTTTTTGTCCAGCAGATATACTATCATTATCAGTTAATACATAATCAAGACCTTTTGGAAGTGACTTAACAAAATGATCAACACCAACAACTTCTAAAGCATCCATAATTTCTTCATCAGTAACATTTTCTTTATTATATTTTATATTATCTCTAATGCTTCCTTCAAATAACCAAGTATCTTGTAAAACCATTATAAACAAATCATGAATATTTTCACGAGATAATTCCCTAATAGATTCACCATCAATCAATATATCTCCAGAATTAATCTCATAAAATTTCATAAGAAGATTTACCATTGTAGTCTTACCAGCTCCAGTTGGACCAACAATTGCTATCTTTTGGCCTTTTTTAACATTACAACTAAAATCATTAATTACAATCTTGTCACTATTATATCCAAATTTAACATGATCAAATACAACGTTACCTTTAACTTTAGACTTATGAAGACGTTTTTTAATAACTTCCTCACTAGACATTTCCTTTTCTTCAATAAATTCAAATACTCTTTCCGCAGCAGCAGCAGTCGACTGTAAATTATTCATTCCTTGAGCAATTTGTGACAAAGGATTAGTAAACAATCTAACATAAATCATAAATGCAACAATAACACCAAATTTAATATCACCATTCATTACTAATATAGAACCAACAACGCAAACAGCTACATAACTAAGATTTCCAACAAATCCCATAATAGGTTGCATCATTCCAGACAAAAACTGACTTTTTCTATTAGATTCATAAACTTTTTGATTATATTTATCAAACTTTTCACTTGCTTCTTTTTCACCATTATAAGCCTTAACAACATTGTGATTAGAATAAATTTCTTCAATATGCCCATTTAACTTACCAAGTTCAGTTTGTCTTTGAGAAAAGTATTTTTGAGATTTACTAAGTATTAAAGACATAAAAACAAAACCAATAATAGATGCTAAAATACCAGTAATAGCCATAATCCAATTAGTAACAAACATCATAATTATAGACCCTATAAACAAAGTTATTGCACTAACTAAACTTCCTAAACTATTATGCATTGTTATACCAATTGTATCAACATCATTAGTAACACGAGATAAAATATCTCCATAGCTATGTTCATCAAAATATTTTAATGGAAGTCTATTTATTTTCTTTGAAATTCTACTTCTCAAATCCTTTGCAAAGTTATTCGCAACATTAGTCATAATAAGAGTCTGAATATAATTGAAAAGTGCACTAGTAAAATAAAGACATAATAAGAATATTGATATAGATTTTACCGCTTCAAAATCAATACCTTTCATAATTCCTTCGGTAATAACATCTGTTAAATCACTTAATTTATTAGGTCCAATTATTGACAAAACAGCACTTAATGAAGCAAGTACTAAAGAAACTACAATAAGAGGTAAAAACTTTTTTAAATAAAATACCATTTTCTTAATTGCAGATTTAAAATTATGAGGTTTTTCAGCCACATTAGGTCCACGTCCAACATTACGAGGTTTAGATTTTACTTCATCATTACTCATTTTCTAACTCCTCCTTTGATAATTGTGAATAAGCAATTTCTTTATATATATTACAATTCTTTAAAAGTTCTTTATGAGTTCCCATACCAACACAAACACCATGGTCTAAAACTAATATTTTATCTGCATTAATAATAGTACCAATTCTTTGAGCAACAATAAGACAAGTTGCATCTTTAGTATATTTTTTCAACTCATTACGAAGCAAATAATCTGTCTTATAATCAAGGGCAGAAAAAGAATCATCAAATATATATATTTCAGGATCTTTTGCAATAGCTCTAGCAATAGCAAGACGTTGCTTTTGTCCACCAGATACATTTGTTCCACCTTGAGCAATATTAGAATCATATCCATTAGTCATTTTCTCAACAAATTCCTTGCCTTGTGCAACTTTAATTGCTTCTTTTACTTTATCAATAGTAATATTCTTACCACTATCACCATAAGAAACATTATATTTAATACTACCATTAAACATAACAGCTTTTTGTGGAACATAACCTAATTTATTATGCAAATGCTCTAATTTATAATTTTTAACATTTACACCATTAATTAATACTTCACCATCTGTTACATCATAAAACCTAGGAACTAAATTTATTAAAGTTGATTTACCACTTCCAGTAGATCCAATAAAAGCAACAGTCTCCCCTTTTCTTGCAACAAACGAAATATCTTTTAAAATATATTCAGATGAATCTGGATATTTAAACGAAACATTTCTAAACTCAACTTCACCCTCTAAATAATTATCTTCCGAAACATCACCATCTAAAATTTTAGAATCAGTATCTAAAACTTCATTTATACGTTCAGCAGAAACACTTGCACGTGGATACATAATAAAGATAACTGCCAACATCAAGAAAGACATAATTACTTGCATAGCATAACTTGTAAATACAACCATATTACTAAAGATAGTAATTTTATCAAACATTGCTGCTTCTTCTATTAAATGAGCACCTACAAAATAAATTGCCAAAGTCAAAGTATTCATAACCAAATACATTACAGGTTGCATTATAGCCATAGTTCTTTGATTAAAAAGTTGTGTATTTGTAAGTTTAATATTACCTTTTTCAAACTTTTCTTCTTGATAGCCTTCTGCATTAAAAGCTCTAACAACACGTATTCCTTTTAAGTTTTCTCTTATAAAACCATTAATATTATCTATTAATTTTTGAACAATTTTAAATCTAGGAAGCACAATAATCATTAAAGTAATTACCATTATCAAAAGAATAATTACAGCAACTCCAGTTATAGCACTCCATTGCCATCCTTTATCAAGTATCTTACATATTGCCCAAATAGCAGTAATAGGAGCCTTTATTAATAATTGAAGTCCCATACCAATAATCATTTCCATATTAGAAACATCATTAGTAGTTCTAGTAATTAAACTACTAGTCGAAAACATTTTAATCTCTTCCATACTAAAACTTTGAACTTTATCAAAAATCTTCTTTCTAATTGTTCTTGAAAATGATGATGAAAGATATGAAGCAAAATAACCCACAGATATAGCAGATGCCAAACTTCCCCCAGCACAAAGAAGCATATAAAAACCTTGTTCTAAAATTTCTGAAACGTCAGTACCTTTTTGTAATAATGTAGTTATATTAGACATATAATCTGGAAGCTTCAAATCTAACCATACTTGAAAGCAAATAAGTATTATACAAAAAATTATAATCCCACAATCTTTTTTACTAAAATTTTTAAATAATTTAAACACAATATCATCCCCTCATATCATTAACAACATTTTGAGCAATCTTATCAACAACACTTAAATAAGTTTCAAATTCTTTTTTTGATATACCTTTATGTAAACATTGATAAAACCTACTTTGAACATCCTTTAATTCATTTATTATTTCATTAGCAGAATCTAAAATAACTATCCTTTGATACCTCTTATCAAACTCATCATAACAAACTTCAATAAATCCCCTTTTAGATAAAAGACTTAATGCTTTAGATACATATGCCTTGGAAAAACCTCTATAATTAACAGCATCACATGCCCTATCAAATTCTAAATTATTACTAAAAAAAAGTAATAAATCAGCTTCTTGCTTACTAATTCCACATTCAATAGCTTTTTCCTCTATTAATCTTTCATAATAATCACGAGAAATTTTTAAAAAATATAACATTTTAGAATTACTTCTACCATCCATACATATCACCATAGTTTCTATAGAAACTATTACCATACTACACTTATATAATATTTTTGTCAATTAAAAAAAGTTACATAAATCATGTAACATTTCTCTAACTAATTTATTTAATATTTACTCCAAAAAAAGATTTAGAAATAATATCCCTATCTGGATAATCTATATTTTTTATTCTTTTTTCAAAAGATTTCTTATCATATTCTATTTCTTTCCTATAAATTTTGACATAATCACAATCAATCTCAATAACTGTATAAAATGTAGTATTTTCACACACACATCCACTACTTCCAACACAAGTAAATAAACTACTTTTATAATTATATTGAAAAGCCTGATGATGATGTCCACAAAACATATAATCAACCGGATTATTTTTTAAAATTAAACTAATATCTCCATCATTTAAAATTGCAAAAGGATAAAAAGGATACTCTTTCGTATCATCAAAAAAGAAATGACAAAAATTAAAAAGCCTACCATTTATCAACAAATCTTTACTAAGTTTACATTTATTTAAATACTCCAAATGTCTTTCTTCCAAAGTTTCAAAAACCCATTTTTCATGCTCAACAAACGAAGTTTTTAAATCATCAATTTCAGTTCCTTTAATTTGATATAATTCATGATTACCAAGTAACATAGTAACATTAGAATTCATTATTAAATCTAAACATTTAGAAGAATCAGGACCTATCCCTACAACATCTCCTAAACAAATAACTTCCATAAAATTATCTTTATTAATATCATCTAAAATTGAACTCAAAACTTGATAATTACCATGAATATCACTAAATACTGCTATTTTTTTCATATTACCTCCTAAAAACTAAAGAAAAAGTTTCATTAAAAGATTCCTTTTAAATTCACTCACAACATACTGATTCTAAAACCTTTTTTAAATAAGAACTAATTTCTTCATTTTTTGAATTTTTAAAAAAGTTATCTTTAAAATATTTATTATCAATTGTACTTCTTAAAAAATCTAAATCAATATTTTTTAATATAGTCGTAATATCATTGTGAGTTACAACTTTAACAGAATCTAATATCTTTTTATTTCTTTGTTCAGG
>JAGALD010000078.1 GCA_017625395.1 Bacilli bacterium
TATAGAGCAGATAGTTAGTTGCCAGTATGATAATATAAGTAAAAATAGAGATTTTTTAGATGAATTATGGAAAATTTTCATAATATTTTTGTAAATTAAAAGGTTGTCTTGAAACAGGCAACCCTTTAATCATCTATATCCTCGAATAGTTTAGAATCGTAAAATTCTTTTAATGAGATTTTTAATGTTTTACAAATTTGATATATTACCATAGAACTTGGATTTTCAACCTTGCAATTAACAATATCTCTTAATGTTGATGGAGGAATAGTGGAACTTTCAGCTAACTTATTTATTGTTATTTTTCTATCAGCACATAATTCTTCAATTCTTTGACTTAAAGCCTTTTTAAATAGCATTTTCAATCCCTCACTTTCTCATAATATTTTACAAGAAATAGCAAGAAAATATGCACGGATATCCGTTGACTTAAATTGCTTAAAATGGTATAATTGTTAATATGCAATTATTACAGAAGAAAAGCAGTACATATTGATTAGAGGAGGTGCTGTTTTTTTATTAAAAACAACTTGGGAAAATAGCATACTATAAGGAGGAAATATAATGGAGCAAATATTTGTGTTAGTATTTATGGTTATTTTAATTGGAATAGTTATTTATTTTGGAATAAAAGAAAATAAAGAGATTACAAAAGAGAATAATAAAATTGAAGAAGATCCAGATAGATTTAGTAAAAAAATTAGAGCAATAAAGGAAGAATACGGAGAATTTAATTATATTGAACAGCCTATAATGAAAATAGGAGAATGGGAAAATGAGGTTAGGAAAAATATATATTCAATAGTTGATACAAAAACTAAATATAGCTCAAATAAAGAATTGAGAATATTAGTAGGAGATTATAATAGAGCTTCTGTATCTAATACAACATCTGTATTAGAAAGTGTGGGATTAAATGTAACTATTGCTAATTCAGGTATTGAAATAATAGAAAGAATTAAAAATAATGAAAAATATGATTTGATAATAAGTAATAATATTTATGATTCTGGCCATTGTGATGGACCAGAAACTCTTATGAGATTAAGAGAAATAGACAAGTTTAATATTCCTGTTATTGTTTTAACTGTTTCAAAAGGAAAAAGAGATATGTTTGTTAAAGGTTATGGATTTAATGAATATATGGAAAAACTTTTAACACAAGATAAAGTGATGGAAACATTACCAAAATTATTTAAAGATTTAGAATTTACAAAAATAGAAAGCAATAAGTCAGCATAAGACCTATTGCTTTTTTCTACCTAATAACTTATCTATTGAAAAAGGTTTATAGACAAGTGTTAAACTATACAAAAATGTTGTTGGTATTAAGTTTTTAGAATTTTCATAGTGTGCATAATTTGCTTGTGATGTATTGATTTTCTTTGCAACTTCTTCTTGTGTCATAGAATTTCTTTTACGAAGTATGCGAAGATTTTTTGATATTAAATCTATATCTATTTCTAATGGCAAATATGATTCATCATTTTTATTTGTTATACCAAACAAGTAATCAAGACTAAAGTTATAATGATTAGCATATTCAATTAATCTTCTTAATGGGATAGTATCTTTTCCAGTTTCCCAACCAGATATTGTAGTAAAGTTCAAATTAAAGAACTCTGCAATATCTTTTTGTTTTATATCAATATTTTCTCTACTATTTTTAAAGTTTTTAATTATCATTTTTTTCCCCCTATATAATTATTCCACTTACTAGGGCAAATATAATAATTCTAGGGGAAATAGACTATTACGAACAGAAAAAATTTGTATATTTGCACAATTCGACAAATTTTGCGATAGAAATATGATATATTTTTATTGAAATTACCAGAAAATATCGGAAAAAAGCATATTTTGATAGTTATAATCATTATATGAAATAGCATATTTCATATACTAAAATAAAAAAATTGACTTTTGTATATAAATTTAGGCATTTCATAAACTATTTAGTTTTTGTGTCAAAAAATGTGGTACTATGTCGATGAAATTAAAAACGAAAGAGAAATCCATCAGATTACCAATGATGTTTTTTTAAAATCAGGGAGGGATAAGATGGATTTTTATTTATTATATAAAAATAATTTAGAAAGCATACACTAACTTTTAAGGGTTAATTGTGTGCTTTTTTGTTTTTATATAAGACAATTCCATTCTATGTACTTATTAAGCATAAACATGCTGAAGGAAAAAAATTATGAGAGATTTTTTGGCGTAGCTTTATAGAAATGTTTATGTTTATGTTCTAAAAATCTACGCATTAAGAGGTGTGTAGATTTGAGAATTGTCTTGATTGATTTCAATATAATTGCATATTTCAAAGTGAGTAGAAAAGATTTTATAGACTTTTCTGCTCATTTTGTGTTTTTAGCTCCTAAATGTAGAGGACCTCCTATTACTTGAATTAACTGAAATTTGAGTGAATAGGAGGTTTTTCTTATGTCTAATGAAGAATTAGAAGATGATGTTGTACTTGCAAAATTTATAAATTATATGCAAAAAGCACTTTATCACATGAGATTAAATTATTTTAGAGATTATGAGAGAATGAGAGATTATGAGGTTGAACTAGAAGAAATTGAATGTCCAAATTCAAAAGATGTTATAAATGAAGATATATCAATTATAGGAGTTTTAAATGATACTGAAATTAAATTATTAAACCTATTATATACACAGGGATTAAGTTATAAGGAAATATCTGAAATAACAAATGAAAATATAGAAACTTTAAAGAAAAGGCGAACTAGAGCCTTAAAGAAATTAAAAAAGGTTATGGAGGAATGAAAAAATGCAATATAATACAGAGTTTTATAAATTATTAAGACAAGCTGTATATGATGATACAGCATTAGTAAGAGTATTAGACAAAATAATGAAACTTATAAATAGTAATTCTAAAGATGATGATGGGAAAATTAACGAGGATTTAAAGAGCGAATTGATTACATATTCTATTGAATTGATACGAAATAAAAAAATTTATAAAAAATTTGAAATTTGATGTCCACTTTTTCGATTTTTTTGTGCTGTTCATAGTAGAAGGGTTAAAAACTTCTACTATGGTATGCACATTGAAAATTGAATAGATTTTATTAGAACGACAAGAACTACATTCTAGGTGGGTTAGCAACTATTTAGATATCTAATAAGAATGTTATCTTATTATGAAGTAGTTTGGATACTTTTGTATAGTCATAGAACGAGCGTAAAGTTATAGGAATAGACCATAATGTTTCTATAATGGTGCGTCCCACGCAATGAGTACAAACCAGAGTTCTGGGTGGTAGATAACCAATGTTGCTAGAAACAATAGCAATCTAATAAATGAATGGAACAATTAAAGTTAAAATAATTTAACTATTAAAATGGAGGCTAAAATGTTAGATATTATTTCAATGATTATAATATTATTCTTTTTAATGGGACTACCTATGATTTTAATAATTATAGGTGGCAGTAAAAGTAAGTCAGAACAAGAAAGAACTTATGAATTAGAAGAAGAAGCACAATACTGGAGAGATTATGAAAAAGAACAAATAAGAAAGAAAAAAATTAGAAAAATAAAAATTAGGAGGTTTTTCAAATGGGTAAAGAACTTTATACATGGGAACAAGTAAGAGCTTATGGAGAAATTGCATTACATAATTTAACAAAATCAGCAAATGAAATAAATATGAGAAATTTTAAAAAGTGCATAGATCCACTACAAACTTTATATGCAAAAGATGGAGTGGAAGGAATGGCAGAATATTTAATGAATAAATATGAAAAATAAATAATAAAGAAAGATGTTAGTTTTTTACTAGCATCTTTTTTGAAAGGAAAAGTTATGGAGGAAATTAATCAATTAGAATACAAACTAAAGAAAAGCAAAGAAAATTTACAAGCAGATATTGCAAATAGAAGAATTGATAAAATTGATAATATTAGTATAGATTCTAATACTTCATTAGAATCGAGAATATTTAATTTCTTTCAAAAGATTAAAAATCCTTATGCAATTAGAGTTGGAAATATAGTAGTGGAAATGGAGTTTTCAGATAATTCTAATATATCTCCAATGGAGTGTATAGACGCTACTTTAATAAATGAATACAAAATGAGAGAAATGTCAAATGTGTAAATTTTAGAATTAAGGAATTTTTGCAAAATAGGATAAAATCAAAGGTTATGCTACTATTTGGGTGTAGGAGGTTTTAGAAAATGAAAAGAGGTAGAAAAAGTAAATATGATATTGAAATAAATAAATCAAAAGTATGGAATGTTGCCGTATATATTAGATTATCAGTTCAAGATGGAGATAAAGCAGAAAGTAATAGTGTTATCAATCAGAAAGAACTTTTAAATATGTATTTGGAACAAAATAAAGAACTTAATGTTAAAGAATATTATATTGATGACGGATTTTCTGGAACAACTTTTGATAGACCTGCTTTCAAGAAAATGATGAAAGATATAAAAAAAGAAATAGTAAATACAGTTATAGTAAAAGATTTATCTCGTTTTGGAAGAAACTATATTGAAGTTGGAAATAAGATAAATTCATTTATGAAAGATAATATAAGATTTGTATCTGTTTGTGAAAAGATAGATAGTTATAAAGATAAAAAGTCAGTAGATGATATTATTTTTCCTTTAAAAAATATAATGAATGAAATGTATTGCAAAGATGTATCAGATAAATTGATAAAGACATTTGAGGTTATGAAAAAAGAGGGAAAATATATAGGGGGAATACCACCTTTTGGCTATATAAGAGATGAAAATAATAAACACAAACTAATAGTAGATGAGGCTTCAGCAAGTGTTGTAAGAAGAATATTTGATTTATGCGAATCTGGAATTGGTAATGTGTTAATTACTAAAGAATTAAATGAAAAAAATGTATTAACACCAAGTGAATATAACTGTAAGATTTTAAAAATCACATCATCAAGTAGTAAAGTTGCAAAACAATGGACAGCAAGTATTGTCGGAAAGATATTAGATAATAGAGTTTATTGTGGGGATTTAGTTCAAAACAAGACAAGAGGAATTAGTTATAAAGTACATAAGAGATTAAAAAACGATGAAGAAGATTACATTATAATTGAAAATGCACATGAACCAATTATAGAAAAAGAAAGATTTTTTAATATACAAAAAATAAGAAAAGATAGAAAGTTTAATTGGAACAGAAGAATAGAAAATATTTCTATATTTGACGGAATTGTATTTTGCAGTAATTGTAATAAGCCATTAGTAGCAACTATAAAAGAAAAAAGTATGATAAATAATACTGAAATTGATAAATATGTATTGGAATGTAAAGAATGCAATAATCAAAATGATAAACCTTATGTAATAGATGTGGACAAGTTAAAAATATGTATTTTTAGAAGTATTAAATATCATATAGATTTACTAAATGGATTTGAAAATGCAAGATTATCTGTTAAAGAAAATAAAGAATATGCAGACAAAATAAAAGAGAATGTTGAGAATTTAAAAAATAAATTAGAAAGACTTGATAAAGAAAGAACAAAATATTTCACAAAATTCAGAGATATGGAAATTGACGAGCAAGAATATATTGCTTTTATCAGAGAGAATGTTACAGAGGAAGAAAATATAAAGGAACAAATTAAAAAAGAAAAAGCAAAGTTAATGGAGGCAAGATTAAGTTATAAGAATGTTGCTGAAAATAACTGGGTAGATACTTTAATGAAATATAAAAATCAAAGGAAGATTACAAAAGAAATGTTAAATGACTTAATAGAAAAAATTTATATCAATAATGATGGTAGAAAAATTAAATTAGTATTTAAGTATGAAGACGCTTTTAAATTGGCAATGGATTATTTGAAAATTGTAAAGGAAGGGGGAAATACTAATGCCTAGACAGAGTAAATATAATAAAGAAGAAAAAGATAATGTGAAAAGTTATCAATATAAAGCAGCAATATATATAAGATTATCAGTAGAAGATGGAGATAAAGAAGAAAGTAATAGTATAACAAATCAAAGAATGTTATTAAATCAATTTTTAAAAGATAATTCAGATATTGAAGTATATGATTATTATACAGATGATGGATTTTCTGGAACTACTTTTAATAGACCAGGATTTGAAAAATTGTTAGAAGACTTATATGAAAAGAAATTTAATACTGTTATTGTAAAAGATTTATCAAGATTAGGAAGAAACTATATTGAAGTTGGAAATTATATTGAAAAAGTATTTCCTTTATATAATATAAGATTTATTGCAGTTAATGACCAAATAGATAGCATAAAAAATCCTGAATCAGTTAATAGCATAATTGTACCTTTTAAGAATTTAATAAATGACGAATATTGTCGAGATATATCAAATAAAATAAAGGCAGTATTAAATGTAAAAATGAAAAAAGGGGAATATGTTGGAGCTTATGCACCTTATGGATATATCAAAGATCCAGATGATGTACACCATTTAATTATTGATGAAGATGCAGCAAAAGTCGTTAGAATGATATATGAACTTACTTTAAATGGATATGGAAGAACAGCAATAGCAAAAAAATTAAATGAATTAGGAATATTAAATCCAACAGGACATAGAGCAATAGATTTAAAAATGAAAACACCATTTAAGAATAATACCGATAAAGTTACATATTCTTGGTGTTCAACAACAATTAGAGATATTTTACGAAATCAAATGTATTGTGGAGATTTAGTTCAAAACAAAGGAAAACTAATTAGTTATAAAATACATAAAAGAGTATTAGTACCACAAGAAGAATGGATTATTGTAAAAGATACACATGATGCAATTATAGATAGAGATACATTTGATAAGGTACAAAAAGCAATACTAGACAGAGATACAAGAATGAATACAGATGGAAAAATATCCATATTTGCAGGACATATTAAATGTGGAGATTGCCAAAGGGCAATGAGTAAAAAGATACCAGGAAAATATAAAGGACAACCTAGAAATTATTATCATTATATGTGTTCTGCATATATGAGGTCTGGTGGAGAAATTTGTACAAAGCATAGTATAAAAAATGATGAATTAGAAAAAGCAGTTTTAGAAAGCGTAAAAGTTCAAATTGGACTTATAATAGATATGAAAAGAATAAAAGGACAAATAGATAGTAAAACATTTAATGATAATCGTAGAAGTTATTTGCTAGAAAATATCAATAAATGTGAAGAAACATTGAATATTAAAAGAAAGTTAAGAAAAGAGGCTTACGAGGATTGGAAATTAGGCATTATTACAGAAAAGGAATATAATGACTACACCCAAGAATACGGAAGGCAAATAAGGGAAAATGAAGCATATATTGAAGAAAACTATAAAGAATTACAGAATTTAGACAAAATGAGTACCTCTGGAGAATGGATTGAATATTTTGAAAAATATCAGAATGTAAATTCATTATCAAGAGAACTTATAGATGGACTAATAGATGATATATATGTTTATGAAGATAAGAAAATTAAAGTTAAGTTTAAATATGAAGATGAATACAATTATTTAATTCAATATATAAAAAGAAGAAAGGGAGATATACTTTAAAGAGAATTTATCTCTCTTTTTTCTATAATTTTATAGAAAAAAATTAAATTTTATGATATAATTTGAAAAGTTTTAAGGAGGTTATATATTATAACCGCAAAAACTTAAAAAACTTATGTATGAACACTTACATAAGATTATGAAAAATACGAAAAATAAGAAAAAATGGCGAATAAAAGCCTCAAAACCCTTGATATTATAACTGTTTTAATGAAGAACGACAGGGTACGCGAATTTGAATGGTTAGATACGAGGAGTTGAGAAGAGGA